>QHVW01000001.1 GCA_003223675.1 Acidobacteriota bacterium | reverse complement strand
CTGCGGTCTTGCACCTGCGCGGCGAGCAAGAAGAAGACCTGCGATCATCTCAAGGACCTCTCCCACGCGGTCGCCGAGGTGGAGAAGGCGTTCGCCGCGCGGAGCTGGGAACGGGGCTTCGAGACCTCCGTCTGGTGCCGGCTGGCGCGGCTGCTGTTCGAGGGAAACCCGCAGGCCTCGGCCAAGGTGCGGGTCCTCAGGGTGCCGCGCGATCCGGCGCCGGTGATCCGGGTCACCGCGCCCAACGGCGACGAGCTGGCGGAGTATCTCGACGCCTCGCCGGCGCGGGTGCGGTTCCTCGAGCGCACCGGCAAGGCCGCCCCCGAAGGGGAGGGGATCTTCGACCGCGCCGGCCTGCTCGAACGGCTCGCCCTCTTCCAGGCCACCGAGCAGGAGCGCCACTTCCACAAGGCCGGCATGAAGACCCAGCGCCAGACCTGGGAGGAGAGCTTCTGGCACCGTCTCGCCTATCACTGCGTCCGCGAATTCGAAGAAGAGGGCCGCGGCACCTTCCATCCGGCCATCGACGAGACGACCGGCCGGTTCACCTTCACCTACAGGCAGACGGGCGGCGACCCCGTCGTCCGTTTCGCCGTGCCGCGCGATCGCGTGCAGGCCGCCCTGCAGCTCCTGGCGGCCGAGTATCCAGAGCAGGCGGACCTCGCCATCAGGCCCATCCCGCTGATGTCGATCTTCCGCGTCACCCAGGAGACCGAGCTCGACCTGGAGGTGCGGCCGGTCATCCGCGCGCTCCAGGAGAACGGCGAGGAAAGGTTTTTCGAGCACCGCGACTTCGAGCGCTTCCGCTATGGAAACCTGATCTATATCAAGGATCTCGGCGTGCTGGCCGAGCTGGAGCGCGAGGGCAAAGAGCGCAAATTCAAGGCGCCGGTCAGCATGAAGCTCCAGCGCGGGCAGGTGGCGAGCTTCCTGGCGGATCATCAGGAGGCGCTCGGCGAGGGATTGCTGGTGCTCGACGAGCCGCTGCGGGAGCTGCGCATCTTCAAGGAATTCGACCGCATCGAGATCTCCGCCGTGGATTTCGCGGAGGCGCTCGCCCGGAGCTGGTACTGGCTGGACCTGGAATACGGCTTCGGCAGCCATTCGGTCTCGCTGGCCGAGATCCTGCGCGCGAAGAAGGAAGGGCTCCCCTATCTCGAAACCGCGGGCGGCTGGATCGATCTCAATGCCCCGGCCTTCCGCGATCTCGACCGTCTCGCCGAGATGGCGGACGCGGACCGCTTCCGCCTCCCCGCGAGCGAGCTCCTCCGCCTCCAGGCGGAGGCGGCGGACCGGCCGGTACGGATTCTCAGCGATGGGGCGGACAGCGAAGCCTCCGCGCGCCTCGGCGGCCTCCTCGATCTCAAGCCGGCCGCGCCGTTCGCGACGACGGAGGGGCTCGCCACCGAGCCGCGGATCTATCAGAAGATCGGCGTCGACTGGCTCCTGTTCCTCGTTCAGAACCGGCTGGGCGGCCTGCTCTGCGACGACATGGGCCTCGGCAAGACCCTCCAGGTGCTCGCTCTCATAGTCACCCTGCTCGAACGGGGGGAGATCACGGAACCCTGTCTGGTGGCCTGCCCCACCAGCGTGCTCAGCCACTGGCGCAACCAGATCCATCGCCACGCGCCGGGGTTGCGGCCGGTCGTCCATCACGGGCAGCAGCGCCGGCTTCCCGATCGTCTCGGGCCCGGGGACGTGCTGCTCACCTCCTACGGCGTGCTGCGCCGGGACGCCGAATCCTTGAGCGCCATCCCCTTCGCGCTCGCCGTGCTCGACGAGGCTCAGCATCTCAAGAACCGGGGCACGCAGAGCTGGCAGGCCGCCGATCACCTGGCGGCGGACGTCAAGCTGGGGCTGACCGGCACGCCGATCGAAAATTCGCTCGGCGAGCTGAAGGCGCTCTTCGATCTGGTGCTGCCGGGCTATCTCGGCTCGGACGCCGGCTTCGAGCGGCGCTACGGCCGCCCCATGGAAGGCAATCGGGGGGAGGACCGGCTGGGCGAGCTCCGGCGGGTGATCTCCCCCTTCGTGCTCCGGCGGCTCAAATCCTCCGTGCTCGACGAGCTGCCCGAAAAGATCGAGGACGTCCGCACCTGCGTGCTCTCGGACGATCAGGTCCGGCTCTACCGCGACGCCGTGGACAGCCGGGGGGCCGAGCTCGCGGCGCAGATCGAGGCCGCGGCGGACGGCCATCTCCCCTACATCCACGTCTTCGCCCTGCTGAGCCTGCTCAAGAAGATCTGCGACCATCCCGCGCTGGCCCTGGGCGATCTCAACCGCGCGGACGCGCTCGCCTCGGGCAAATGGGAGCTCTACCAGGAAATCCTGGCGGAGTGCCTGGAGAGCGGGCACAAGGTGGTGGTCTTCACCCAGTTCCTGGGGATGATCGATCTCATGGCCCGCCATCTCGAAGGGCTCGGCGTCGGCTTCGTCAAGC
>QHVW01000214.1 GCA_003223675.1 Acidobacteriota bacterium | reverse complement strand
AAGATGGGCTCTCGCGAATGAAGATGACGGCTCGGATGGCGATCCGGGCCGCCAATTTTCGAAGATGACGCTTCGGGAAGAAAGATGGGCGCCCGGGAGGCCAAAAAAACGGCCGGGCAAGAGAGATGGCCGTCCGGGAAGCCAAAAGACGGGCCGGGAAACCAAAATGGCCGTCGGGATGGCAAAAAACCGGGCGGGGAAGGCAACGAGGCCGCCATCCAGGCTCAAACTCCGGAATCCTGGTCTGGGAGGCGAAATCCTCCTCTAAATCACCGGCCCCCGCACCCGCGCCAGCCACCCCTTCAGGTATTCCCCCTGCGGGTGGGTGATCGCCACCGGATGGTCCGGCGCGGCGGCGAGGGGCTCCAGGAGGTCGACTCGGACGCCCGCCTCGACGGCGGCGGCGAAGAAGATCTGGCGGAAGAGCTTGACATCGACGGCGCCGCTACAGCTGAAGGTGAGGAGGAAGCCCCCGGGCTCGACTCGCGCCAGGGCCAGACGGTTGAGGTCCTTGTAGGCGCGGGCCGCGGCGTCGAGGTCCGGCCTTTTGCGCACCAGCGGCGGAGGATCGCAGACCACCAGGCCGTAGCACTCCTCGCGCTGGCGCAGATCCTCGAAGACGTTGGCCTTCACCCATTCCAGGCGCTCGGCGGGCAGGCCGTTCAGGGTGACGTGGTCGCGTCCGACCTCGATCAGGCGGGCCGCGGACTCCACACAGACCACCCGCCGGGCCCCGCCCCGCACGGCGTAGAGGGCGAAGGCGCCGGAGTGGGCGAAGAGGTCGAGCACGGTGCACCCGCCGGCGAAGCGCTCGGTCCGGCGGCGGTTCTCCCGCTGATCGCAGTAGAAGCCCGTCTTCTGGCCGCCGGCGATCTCGGCCATGAAGAGCAGCCCCGACTCGGCGAACCGCGCCGCCGCGGGGGGCTCGCCGGCGATCACCTCGTCCGGCGCCGTGGGGAGCCCCTCGGCCCGCCGCGCCGGCACGTCGTTCGACTGCACGATGACGGCGCCGGGGACCGCCGCGGCGAGGGCGGCGTAGGCTTCATCCCGAAAGAATTCCAGGCCCGCCGCCGTGATCTGGCTGACCAGCACGTCGCCGAAACGGTCGACCGTCCACCCCGGGACACCGTCCCCCTCGGCGTTGAGCAGGCGGTAGCCGGTGGTCTCCGGCGGCAGGACGGCCTGGCGCAGGGCGGCCGCCTCGGCGATGCGTTCGGCGAAGAAGGAACGGTCCGCCGCCTCGACGCCGCGCCCCAGCATGCGCACGCGGATCTGCGAGCGGGGGCTGTGGAGGCCGGTCCCGAGGGGGTGGCCGCGGGCGTCCACGACGCGGACGAGCGGCGCACCGGCGGGGCCGTCGAGGCGGTCGACGGCACCCGAGAAGATCCACGGGTGCCCCTCCCGGACGGCCTTCTCCCGCCCCGCCTTGAGGTGAATGACGGCCGGGGTCATTCTCTCGGGGCCCGGGGGACGCTGAAGCGCAGGGAGCTGGCGCGGGGGACGGACCCCGCCAGGGTGACCCGCAGCTCGTAGTCCCCCGGCTGCAGGCCGGCGGGGAGCCGGAAGGTGGCCACGGCGCGGTCCGGCTTCCCGCCGCCGCCGTCGAGCCGGCCGGTGATCGCCAGGGGGCCGCCGGAGATCTCGCGGCCGCCGGCGAGGACCGCGGCCGCCCCTTTCCAGGGGCCGGCGCCGAGGTTGTAGCCGGCGAGCACCAGCCGGACCGCCTGCCCGGGCTCCAGCACGGGCCGGGCCGCCGGCACGAACGGCTGGTCGCGGAGCAGGAAGGGGTTGGCGAAGGGGGCTCCCGCCGTCTCCTGGCGTACCAGCAGGGTGCGCTCGGATGCCGGCACCAGCGGCGGCAGGAGGACCGCCTCCCCCTGCCCGAAGACGGGGACGTGGAGCGCCAGCACCTTCAGGCCCGAGACGCCGCTGGCGCCGTTGCGCACCAGCACCCGCAGCGAGTAGTCGCCGGGCAGGAGATCGAGATGGCCGAAGAGCTCGAGGCCGTTCTGCCGCACGGCAGGCGCGGTCTTGGTGAGGTCGAGGCCCACCGTCTGGGTGAAGAAGTCGTGCACCGCGCCCCCCTCGTCGAGGGCGTAGGCGTAGATCTCGACCGGCAGCGAAGGGGGCGCGGGCCCGGCCAGCAGGGAGGCGCCGTCGATGCCGATGAGGACCGGCACGGACGCCTTCTCCCCCGCCGACGGGAAGGGGGCCGCCAGCACCGCGGTGGCGATGGCGTCGCTCTCCTCGCCGCTCATCACCTGGTTGGCGGCGGCGAGGAGCTTCTCGATCGGGTCCTCCTGGGCGTAGGGCTTCGGCGCGTAGTAGCCGGGGCGGTGGACCACCCGCGCGCCGTGGAGAGGGCTCTTGAGCTCGACCCGCAGCTTGTGAAACTCGCCGTCCGCCGCCCCCGCGCGCTCGGGCTCGATGGCCAGCACGTAGGTGACGCTGGTGCGGTGGAGCATCTGGCGCATGGCGGCGCCGAGGTCGTTGAAGCTCTCGTAGAGGTCGCCGCCGGTGCCGCGGGCCATCATCAGCAGGCTGTCGCGCCCTCCCACCCGCGGGGCGGTCTGGTCGGCGCCCGCGCGCAGGCCGCCGATGTCCACCGCCTGGATGGTGCAGTCGGCGCGGCGGAATTCCTCCAGCATGCGCTCGACGGCGTTGGCGGACTCGGTCAGGCCGTAGCGCTCTTCCGGCAGGACCCGCCAGGACTCGCCGAAGACGATCTCCTCGCGCATCGCCTCCTGGCGGCTGGCGTCGGCCGTCCCCTGGAGGAGCGCGGCGTCGAACCCCTCCGAGAGGAAGACCAGGTACTTGCGCCCCTCCACCACGGCCATCTGCCGGGCGAGCTCGGAGAGCGAGCGGGTGAAGATGTCGACCTGCGCCTTCAACGCCGCGCGGTCGGCCCGCTCCACGGCCTGGACGAGCGGCTCCAGGGGCATCAGGGTCCCGGGGTCGTTCATCTCGTTGAGGGCGTCGTGGCTCAGCGGCCGGGCGATGCCGGTGACGTTGCCCGACCCCACCACCTCCTGCAGCACCAGGCGCAGCGGATCGACCGGGTGGGTCAGGTCGGGGAGGCCGAGCGAGGTGAGGGCGGTGCCGATCTGCCGGCGGTCGGCGGTGTAGCCGAGCACGAGCTGGGGCCCGCGCACGGCGCTGTAGGTGGCCACCGCCACCAGGTCGGTGGGCTGGAGCTGGGAGAGCAGGCCCGCGGCGGCCTGGCGCGCCCGCACCACCGACTTGGGGTCGGAGAAGGCGAGGTCGAAGAGGAAGAGGAAGTGGCGCCGGGCCGCGGCGGGCACGCCGGCCGCCCGTCCCGTGGCGGCCGGCCCGGCGGCGGCCAGGTCGAGGACCTCGAAGCCGGTGAGCGGCAGCTTGCGCCGCCCCTCCCAGACCTCGAAGTCGCCCGCCCGCAGGCCGCGCACCGGCTCGCCGTCGCGCACCACCTGCACCGGCACCTCGACCGACAGCACCTGGGTGGAGCCGGCGAAGGAGGACCCGGGCGGCGTGGGCGCGGCCTGCCCCCACACCGCCGCCAGCGGGCTCAGGACGGTCCCGAAGCCGAGGAGCGCGGCGGCGAGGCCGCCGCGCCGGATCGCGCGCCCGGCCGGCATCGGCGTCAGCGGCTCCCGCGCGTCCCCGGCGCGCCCACGGCGAACTGGGCGGTGCTGGTCTTCGCCTTGCCGGCGCCGTCGGTCAGCGTCACCCGCAGCGAATAGTTGCCCGGCGGCAGCGCCGGAGGCTGGAAGGTGGCCAGCAGGCGGGTCGGCCCGGCGCCGCTCCCCACCTCCTTGTCCACCACCTTGAAGGCCCCCCCGGGCACCGCCTTGCCGTCGGCCGCCACCACCTCCGCCTGGGTCTTCCAGTCCCCCGGCTGCAGGTTGTAGCCCTCCAGCACCAGCCGCGACTCCTGGCCCGGCGTCAGCACCGGGCGCGAGGACGGGATGTACGGCTGGTTCTTCAGCATGAACGGATAGGGGAGCTGCTGGCCCGGCTTCGGACTCTCGCGCGCCGGCACCCAGCGCCCCGGAACGTCCTGGAACAGCGCCGGCAGCAGGGACGCCTCCCCCGCCGCGGGCACCGTCACCGGGGTCACCCGCAAGCTGGCGGCGCCCGTCGTGCCGTTGCGCACCAGGGTGCGCAGCGAGTAGGTGCCCGGAGCCAGCTCCACGTGGCCGAAGTACTTCAGCCCCCCCTGGCGCAGCGGCGACTCCGCCTTGGTGAGGTCGACCCCCACCGTCTGGGTCAGGAAGTCCTGGATCGCGCCGTTCTGGTCCAGCGCGTAGATGTAGACCTCCACCGGCAGGCGCGGGTCCTGCTTGCCCGCCAGCAGCGACGGGCCGTCCACCTCGATCACCACCTGCACGTAGGCCTTCGGGCCGCCCTGCGCGAACGGCGCCGCCAGCACCGAGGTGGCGATCTCGCCGCTGTCCCGGCCCATCAGGTCGCTCGCCGCCTCCAGCAGCTTCGCCTGCGCCGGCTCCTGCTTGTAGGGCACCGGCGCGTAGTAGCCCTGGCGGGCCACCACCCGCGCGCCGCGGGGGGCGTTCTTCAGCTCCACCCGCAGCTTGTGGAACGAGCCGTCCGGCTTGACCTCCTCGGCCGGCTGGAAGGAGAGCACGTAGGTGACCCCGGTGCGGCGCAGCATCTGCCCCATGGCGGTCGAAAGGTCGTTGAAGTTCTCGAACAGCTCGCCCCCCGTGCTCTTCGCCAGGTTGAACAGCGTCTCCCGGCCGCTGGGGAGCCGGGCCCCCTGATCGGCGCCGGCCCGCAAGCCGCCGATGTCCACAGCTTGAATCACGCAGTCCGCCCGCCGGAACGCCTCCAGCATCTTCTCCACGGCGTTCTGGGTGCGGGTGTCGCCGAAGCGGTCGTCCGAGCCGGAGGCGTCGGTCGAGGCGATGATCCGGCTCTCGTCACCGATGTCCGTCGCGGGGGCCGCTCCCTCGGCGGTCTGCGGCTCGGTGCTCGACCGGCCCGAGACCAACGAGCTGTCGAACCCCTCGGAAAGGTAGACCACGTACTTGCGCCCCCCGACCTCGGCCATCAGCCGCGCCAGGTCGCTGAACGACCGGGTCAATCCGAGGACGATCTGCTTGCGGGCCGCGACGTCGGCATGCTGGGCGGAGGTGGCGAAGGTGCCCAGGGTGTCGAGGACCTGCGCCTCGACCGCCTCGCGGACCTCCCGGTGGGGGCCTTGGGAGGGCACCGGCAGGGGCGCGCTCGCGTTGTTCGCCGCCTCCTGGGCGTAGACGAGCTTCAGCGGATCGGCGGCGCGGTCGACCAGCTTCGGCAACCCCAGGGTGTCGATGGCGGCGGCGATCTGCTTACGGTCGGGGGTGAAGCCGATCACCAGTTGGGGCCCCTGGAGCGAGCTGTAGGTGGCCACCGCCACCAGGTCGGTCGGGTGGAGATCGTTGACCACCTTCTGGGCCGCCGCCCGCGCCTTGACGATCGACTTCGGCTCCGAGAAGGAGAGGTCGAACATCAGCAGGAAGTGGCGGCGGGCCGAGGTCGGGACCGGCTGGGAGCCGGCCGCGCCCACCGGAGCGGCCAGGTCGAGCACCTCGAAGCCGGTGACGGGCACCTTCTTGCGGCCGTCGTAGAGCTCGAAGTCGTTGGCCGTGAGGCCGCGGACCGGCTCGCCGTCCTTGACCACCTGGACGGGGACCTCGACGACGACCACCTGGGTCGTCCCCGAGAACGTCTGCTGGCTGGAACCGGGCGCGGGCCAGAGGCCCAGACCGGCGACGGCGAGAGCGGCGGTGACGCGTTGCAAGCGGCTGGACCAGTTCATCCTTCGTCCTTTCAGCCCTCGGTGAAGCTCCATCTCCTCCGAAACAAAACAGCCATGGGAAAGAACCAACAAAATAGCATCAATGGGCGGCTCTGACCACGAACGGCGCGCTGGTGGCGCTCGCCGGGCCGGCCGCGCCGGTGAGCGTGACGCTCAACGTGTACTCCCCCGGCGGCAGGGCGGGCGGCCGGAACGCGGCCAGCAGGCGGTCCGGCCCGCCGGCGGCCGCGGCCTCCCGCTGCAGCACGCGGACGCCGCCGGTGGCGGCCTCCTTGCCGTCCGCGGCGAGCACCCGGGCGGTGGCCTTGAGGTCCCCGGCCCCGAGGTCGTAGCCCACCAGCGCCAGCGGCACCTCGGCGCCGGCGGCGAGCACCGGCCGCGACGCCGGCACGTAGGGCTGCTGCCGGGCCATGAACGGATAGTCGGCCGGCGGCCCGCCGCGCGGCGCCTCGCGCACCATCACCCAACGGTTGGCCGCGGTGTCGGGGAAGAGCGGCGGCAGCAGCGCCGGCCCCTTGCCGAAGGCCGGCACGGTGAGCGGCAGCACGCGCAGGCTGAAGGCCCCCGAGGCGCCGTTGCGGACCAGGGTGCGCAGCGAGTACTCACCGGGCGGGAGGTCCAGATGGCCGACGAACTTCAGGCCCCCCTGGCGCAGCCCGGCTCCCGCCTTGGCGAGGTCGAGGCCGAGCTGTTGATAGAGGAAGTCCTGGATGGCGCCGGCGGCGTCGAGGGCGTAGACGTAGACCTCCACCGGCAGCGCCGCCGGGGGCTCGCCGCCGAGGAGGGCCGGGCCGTCCGCCTCGATGAGCACCGGCACGTAGGCCTTGTCCGCCGCCGCGCCGCGGAAGGGGGCCGCCAGCACCGCGCCCGGCACCGTCCCCGCCTCCTCGCCCCCCATCAGCCGCGAGGAGGCCTCGAACAGCTTCTCCAGCGGGTTGAGCTGCCCGTAAGGCTTGGGGCTGAAGTAGCCGGGCCGGTGGGAGACGCGGGTGCCGCGCGGCGCGTCCTTCAGCTCCACCCGCAGCTTGTGGTACTCGCCGGGCTTCCCCTTCTCCGGCTGGAACGAGAGCACGTAGGTGACGCTGGTGCGGTCGAGGATGCCGCTCATGGCGCCGGCGAGGTCGTTCGAATTCTGTACCAGCTCGCCGCCGGTCCCCCGCGCCATGGTGAGCAGGGTCTCCTGGCCACCGTTGCGCGCCCCCGGGGCCTGCTCGCCGCCGGCCCGCAGGCCGCCGATGTCCACCGCCTGGATCACGCAGTCGGAGCGGCGGAATTCCTCCAGCATCCGCTCGAGGGCGTTGACCGTCTGGGTGCTGCCGAAGTCCTGCTCGGAGTCGGAGAGCACGACGTCCCGGTTGGCCCGGTCCTGCTGCAAGGCGTCCTGATTCTGGGCCACCGCGTCGGCGCCGATGCCGAGCGAGCTGGGGTTGCCGGCCGGGCCCCCGCCGCCGGTCAGCAGCGCGCTGTTGAACCCCTCGGAAAAATAGAGGATCTGCTTGCGCCCCGGCAGACTCCGCAGCATCTGGGCGAGTTGGGCGTTGGCGCGGGTCAGGGCGGTGGCGGCGGCCTTCTCGTTGGCGCGGGTGGATTCCCGGCCGAGATTGGCGAGCTGCCCGCCCTGGGCGTCGATCAGCTCGTTGGAGCGCGCGGTGTCGGCCTCCACGGAAGGGCCGGCGAGCTGGGGCCGGTCCCCGGCGCCGCGCTTCAACACCAGCCGCAGCGGATCGCCGGCCCGGTCGTCGCGTACCGCGCCCAGGGCGTCGAGCGCCGCGTCCACCTGCCGCCGGTCGGAGGTGAAGCCGAGCAGGATCTGGGACCCGTGGGCCGTGCTGTAGGTGGCGACCCCCACCAGGTCCCCCGGCCGCACCCCCTTGAGCACCAGGGCGCGGGCCGCCTCGCGCGCCGCCACCACCGCCTTGGGATTGGAGAAGGCGAGGTCGAACAGCAACAGGAGCTGGCGCCGGCCGGCCGGCGGGACGCCGCCGCGCGCCGCCGGGGACGCCAGGTCGACGGCGTGGAACCCGGTGATGGCGAGCTTCTGGCGCCCTTCGTACAGCTCGAAGTCGGCGGCGGTCAGGCCGCGCACCGGCTGGCCGTCGCGCACCACCTGGACAGGCACCTCGACCTCGACCACCTCGGTCGATCCGGAGAACGTCTGCGCCGCCGCAGGCGCCGGGAGCATGGCGAGCGCCAGCCCGGCGGCGCCGAGCCAGCCCAACAGGAATCCCTTCCGCATGAGCCCTCCAACCCCCGGCCGGCGAGCCCGGCCGGGAAGCCCTCACCTTGGTTTCAGAAAATCAGGACATCAGATCCCATAAAATATCAGCGAACGACGTGGAAGGCTAGGGAATTCGTCTGTTTGTGCCCCGTGGCCGGATCGGTCACCGCCACCTTCAGCACGTAATCGCCGGCCGAGAGACCCGCGGGGTCGAAGGTGGCGACCAGCTTGTCGAGCCCCTGGATGCCGGTGGCGGTGCGCTCGACGCGCGACAGCTTCCCCTGCGGCGACGCCTTGCCGTCGGCGGCCACCACCTCCCCCTGCACGGCGAGCTCCCCCTTGCCGAGGTTGTAGGCCACCAGGCAGAGCCGGGCGGGCTTGCCGCCGTCCAGCACCGGGCGGGCGGCGGGCACGTACGGCTCGCCGGAGACGGTGAAGGGGTAGACCACCGACCCCTTCAGCTCGCCGCCGGTCTGCTCGCGCACCAGCAGCCACTTCTGATGGTCCTCCATGAAGAAGGGGGGGAGCAGGACCGGCTGGGCCTCGGCGTAGGAGGGGACGGTCACCGGCACGGTCTGCACCCCGGTGCGGCCGCTGCCGGCGTTGCGCACCAGCACGCGCACGTGGTAGGCGCCGGGCTCGAGGTCGAAGTGGCCGTAGTACTTGATCCCCCCCTCCTCCATCCCCTTGCGCGCCCCCCCCTTGTCGAGGTCGAGCGCCACCCGGCGGTTGAAGAAGTCGCGCATCCGCCCCTGCTGGTCGCTGACGTAGGCGTAGATCTCGACGTCCAGCTTCTTCCCCTTCTCGCCGGCCAGCAGGCTCTTGCCGCTCGCCTCGATGATCACCGGCACGTAGCCGCGCTCCGGGGTGGCGCGGAACGGGGCGGTAAGGACGTTGATGTCGAGGTCCCGGCGCGGCGCGGCGCTGGCGATGCCGTCCGAGGCCAGCAGGTTGCGCTCCAGCGGGTCGAGCTGCTGGAACGGCCGCGGCGCGTAGTAGCCGGCGCGGTGGGTCAGCCGCGCCCCCGGCGGCAGCTTCGCCTTCACCTTCAACCTGTGGTAGGCGCCGTCGGTCTTGAGGTCGGAGCGCTCGAAGGTGAGCAGGTAGGTGACGCTGGTCTTCTCGAGCATCCGGTCGAGCGGCTCGCGCAGGTTGTTGGCGTCCTTGAACAGCTCGCCGCCGGTATCGTGGGCCATGTAGAAGAGGGCCCCCTCGCCGCTCGGGCGGGCCTGCTCGTCGGCGCCCGCCCGCAGGCCCCCGATGTCGACCGCCTGGATCACGCAGTCGGCGCGCCGGAACTGTTCGAGCATGCGGCCGACCTCGCCCTGGAGCCCGGTATTGCCGAAGCGCTGGTCGCTGTCCACGAACCAGGTCTGGCCGAAAGCCACGTTGTCGGGTTTGCGCCCCTGCACGGCGTTGAGCGCCCTGGCCATCTGGGAGAGCGAGCGCGAGTAGTTGCTGATCCGGCTCATCTGGAAGGAGCGCTCGTCCTTCTCGGCGGCCAGCGCGATCGACTTCAGGTATTCATAGATCGCCGCGTCCTTGAGGTCCTGCCGGTCGGTGCGCGAGGTGCCGGAGACCGAGGAGAGCAGCGCGGCGTCGGGCTCCTCGATCAGGAAGCGGAGGGCGTCGTTGTGGACGCCGCTCTCCAGCGACTGGTGATAGCCGAGCGTGTCGACGGCGCGCGCGAGCTGCACGCGGTCGGGGGTGAAGGTGACGATCAGCTTGGGGCCGGTCTCCAGCGAGTAGGTGGCCACCGCCGCGAGATCGGTCGGATGGAGCGAGTGGAGCACGAAGTCGCGCGCCGCCAGCCGCGCCTTGAGGATCGACGTCGGGGTCGAGAAGGAGAGGTCGAACAGCAGCAGGAAGTGGCGCCGCGCCGCCGGGCGCAGCTCGGGGAGCGCCGGGGCGGCCTCCGGCGCGCCGGGAGCGCCGGGCTCCTGGATCGTCTTGAGGTCGATCACCTCGAAGGAGGTGATCGCCTGCTTGTCGCTGCCGTCGTAGACCTCGAAGTCGGCGGCGGTCAGCCCGCGCACCGGCTCGCCGTCGCGGCTCACGACGTTGACCGGCACCTCCACGGCGACCACCTGGGAGCTGCCTTCGAAGGTCGGGGGCTTGGGCTCCTTGGCCGGCAGGGCCGCGAGCGCCATGGGAGCGAGGATCAGCAGGAGGCCGGGGAGCGGGGAACGGAGGAGTGAGGACGAGCGCATCGTGAGCTCCTTGAGATGGCCGTGGAAAATCATGGTACTACCGGGGCGGCCCCCCGTATAGCTCCGATTGGGGGAAGAGGGCGTACCAGCCGAGCCAGAAGGACGTGTGGCCGGGGAGACGCGGCAGGGGGGGAATCTCCGGATCGGGCGACGCCGGCGCGAGCGCCTCCTCGCCGACCGTCCAGCGGCGGCCGGCGGCGTCGGCCAGCTCGGTGGCGGCAGGGCCGGGCCTGAAGGTCCGGTCGCCCCGGCGGTAGGCGCGCACCGCGCCGGAGCCCGGATCGGCGACCACCACCAGGGGCTCGCCCCCCAGAGTGTCGTTGATCACCCGCTCCTGCAGCGCCCGCTCCACCGGATAGGCTTTGGCCCGCTCGCCGAGCCGCACCGCGTAGATCTCGGCCTTGGGATCGAGGGCGCCGCTCCTCAGCCAGACCGGAAAGGCGACGCCGGCCCGCCGCTGCTCGGCGGCACCCGGCAGGTAGCGGAACCCCCACCTCCGCTCCATCGCGGAGTCGAGGGCGAGCACGGTGGTGGCGGGGTGGCGGGTCCGCCACTCCCGCCAGGATGTGACCACGACCGGCAGCACGGGAAGGCGCGCGAAGCCATGGGGACCGGCGTCGGCCAACGGGCCGAGCACCGCCTCCCCCGTCAGGTTGCTCCATAGCGTCCGCGTCTGGCGGTCCACCATCAGCTTGTTAGACCTGTAAAGCAGCCCGGAGGTTCCAAACGTCCGTTCGCTTCCGTCCGCGCCGCGGGTGGCGTAGAGGACCCCTGAGCCGCAGAGCGTGCAGTAGGAGAGGGTGACCGGCTCGCCGCCCACCACGTCGTTGACCATCTCGTGCCAGTCGAGGATGCGCAGGGGGTAGGCGCGCGTCTCCCCCTTCACGCTGACCCCGAAGACCCGCTCGGCGTCCGACAGGTACGACGCCGCCGAGGCCGGTATGTGGGCGGGACGGTCGAGCGCCGGGATCCCCTCCACCGGCACGCCGCCGAAGACGATCTCCTCCGGGCGGACGCGCGCCGGAGCGCCGTCGTAGAGGATGGCCTTGAAGCGGGGGTCGATGCGGGCGAGCAGCTCGGCCTTGAAAGCGAGGTACCCCGGCTTGGGGGCGAGGTCCCGGCGCCGGCCCACCAACTCCACCCAGTCGTGATAGCGCTCGCCCGGCCGCTCGCCGGTGAGGGCGACGAGGGCCGCGAGCGCGTCCGCCCGCTGCCCCCTGGGGAGGAAGAAGTAGGTGTCGACCAGCCCGGGGACGAGCGAGGAGTCGCGCGCCGCCGCCAGGGCCTGCGCCGCCGCCCGCCGCTCCTCCGGGGACCCCGAGGCCAGGCGGCGCAGCAGGCCGTACCCCTCCTCGGAGGAGAGGCCGGAGCCCGCCGCGGGCGCGGTCAGGCCGAGGAGGAGGAGGAGAGGCGCGAGGCGCCGGAAGGCGAGGCGCGGGAGCGGGGCTCGACGGCTCACTTCCCCAACAGGCGGGCGTATTGGAGGGCGTCCTGATTGGTGGCGTCCAGCTTCAGGGCGCGGTCCAGGTAGTGCCGGGCCTTCTCCAGGTCGCCCAGCGCGAGGTAGACCTTGACCAGCCCCAGGTGGACCTCCGGCAGATCGCTGTCGAGGCGGAGGGCGCGCACCATGTAGTCGAGGGCCTTGTCGGTCTCGCCGCGGCCGAGGGCGACCTCCCCTTCGTAGATGAAGAAGAACGGGTTGGTGGTGTTCTCCGCCTCCACCCTGGCCAGCGTCTGGTCGGCCTCCTGGGAGCGGCCGAGCTGCTGGAGGGCGTGGGCCATGTTGACCAGGATCGTCGAGCTCTCCGGGCTGATCGCGAGCCCCCGCTGGTAGGTCTCGAGCGCCTTGGCGGGGTCGCCCAGGCGCGCCTGGATGACCCCCAGGTTGTTGATCGCCTTGTCGAAACGGGGAGCGATGCGGGTGGCGGTGGTGATCAGCTCGCGGGCGCGCTCGAGGTTGCCGCCGAGCAGGGCCTCGGCGCCCAGGTTGTTGTAGTAGTGCGCCGCCGCCGTCAGGTCGTCGATCGGTTTGAATTCCCGGTAGGCCTTCTGGCGGTAGGGGAGGAAGTCGAAGGTGCGCAGCACGCCGTCGAGGTACATGCCGGCCACGATGTGCCCCTGGCTGACCACCATGCCGTCGCGGTGGTTCCACTTCTGGAGGTCGGTCACCTCCACGTAGTAGGGCGTGAGCCCGAGCTCCCGCGCCACCCCCACGAACAGGTTGACGAAGGAGAGGCAGTTGCCCGAGCGGGTGCGGTAGGTGTCGATCGCGTTCTTGGTCGGCGCCAGGTTGTACTGCAGGTGCAGGCCGTCGAAGATGAAGTCGTTGACCTGGTTGATCCGCCGCAGCTCGCTGGCGAGCGGCGGCAGGGTCTTGAGCGAGCCGCGGATGTCGGCGTCCAGCTCGAAGGGGACCTCCACCCGGGAGGCGGCCTGGGGGCCGACCTCCTTGGCGTACTGCTGGCGCAGATAGGCGGCGGTGTCGAGCGGCTTGTAGTCGGCGCAGCCCAGGGAGAGGGAGGAGGCGAGGAGCAGGAGACGGACGGCGCTGCGTGTCATCGCTGACCAATATAGCAGGGAACCTTGCGGGGAGAGCGCCTTCAAGATTTTGGATCGCGCGCGATTCAAGACTCTGAATCCGGCCCCTGAATCAGCGTTTCACGATACATGGGATGACAAGACAACTCATTCATTTCCAAAGGTTTATAGATGCAATCGCGCTTCCCATTCCAATGGCACCCCCCTTGCTTGACCCAGACCTGGATAGTTGGGTAGAGTTCGCCTCTGCCAAACTTTCATCACGGTCTCCGACAGAAGGGGGGTGTTGCTCGGCACCGCACCAGTAGCACTGAGCAGACTCTGTTTTGCCTGGCCACCGCGACCTCTCGCGGTTGGCTGACAACCACCAAACGGGAGGTTTATTGAAATGAAGAGCATCAACCTTTGGGGACGGATCGTAGCCGTCGCTGCGTTGTTGCTGCTGGCCGTTGGCGGAACCGCCTTCGCCCAGTTGCAGACCGGCAACCTCTACGGCACCGTCACAGACGACAAGGGGGCGGCGCTCCCTGGGGTCACCGTGACCCTGTCAGGGCAGGGCGCCCCGCAAGTCCAGGTGACGAACGCCCAGGGGCAGTTCCGTTTCCTGGGTCTGCCGCCCGGCAGCTTCGACCTCAAGGCCGAGCTGGAGGGCTTCTCGACCATCGATTATCCGAACATCGTGATCAACATCGGCCGCAACACCACGATCGAGGTGAAGCTGTCGCCCGCCGTCGAGGACGTCATCACCGTCACGGCGGAGAGCCCGCTGCTGGACGAGCGCCGGATTTCCACCGGTGCCACGGTCAGCCAGACCGAGCTCGAGAAGATCCCGACGTCGCGTGATCCCTGGGCAGTTCTCCAGTCGACTCCGGGCGTGCTCACCGACCGCATCAACGTGGGCGGCAACGAGAGCGGCCAGCAGTCTCAGTACGTTGGCCCCGGCTCGGGCGGCGATCAGGCCGTCTGGTCCGTGGACGGCGTGGTGATCACTGACATGGCGGCCCTCGGCTCCTCCCCCGCCTACTACGACTTCGACGCGTTCGAAGAGATGCAGGTCACCACGGGCGGCTCGGACACCACCATCGCCACCGGCGGCGTCGTGCTGAACATGGTGACGAAGCGCGGCACCAACGAGTGGCGCGGCTCCGGCCGGTACTACTACGACACCAAGAGCTGGCAGGCGTCGACCAACACCGGCGGCGTCGACTTCGCCCCCACGCAGCAGGTGTTCAAGCAGGGCAACCGCATCGTCGACGTCAGTGACTACGGTGCGGAGGTGGGCGGCCCGATCATCAAGGACCGCCTGTGGATCTGGGGCTCCTACGGCCGCCAGAAGGTCCACCTGCTGACCATCGCCGACGTCAGCGACAAGACCGATCTCAAGACCGAGAACGTCAAGCTGAACGCGCAGATCCTGCCGAGCAACTCGGCGACGCTGTTCTACTTCAACAGCGAGAAGACCAAGATCGGCCGTAACGCCGGCCCGACGCGTCCTCAGGAGACCACCTGGGACCAGGGCCACTTCGGCTCCAAGCCGACCGCGTACAAGGTCGAGGACACCCACATCTTCAGCTCGAACTTCTACCTCACCGGCCTCTACTCGGTCGTCAACGGCGGCTTCGAGCTCGTCCCCGAGGGCGGGCTGGCGGCCACCCCCTACTGGGACGCCCAGCAGATCTGGCACAACACCTTCCTGCTGGCCCAGACCGATCGGCCCCAGAAGCAGTACAAGGCCGACGCCTCCGACTTCTTCAACACGGGGAGCCTCTCCCACGAGCTGAAGTTCGGCGCCGGCTACCGCCAGGCCGACGTGACCTCGCTGTCCCGCTGGGGCGGCGCGGGCCTGATCTACGACGCCTCGCTGTTCGGAGCGGCCTTCAACGTCGTCGCCCTGCAGCGTGACGCCGGCCCGTCGGTGCGCAACAAGTACACCAGCGTATACGGCCAGGACACCCTGACGGTGGGCAACCTCACCGCCAACATCGGCATCCGGTACGACAAGCAGACGGGTGAGAACCTCGCCCGCTCGCTGCCGGCCAACCGCGTGCTCCCGTCCCTCCTGCCGGCGGTCTCCGTCGGCCAGAGCGATATCGGGTTCGACTGGACGGACGTCACCCCGCGCCTGGGGCTCACCTATGCCCTCGGCGCCGAGCGCAAGACCCTGCTGCGGGCCAGCTACTCGCGGTTCGCGGACCAGTTGGGCGCTGCGACCGCCTCGCAGCTCAACCCCCTGGGTGCCCAGGGTTACGCGTATTTCTATACCCGCAGCCGCGGCCCGAACTTCACCGCGGCTGACATCATCGACCTGCCGGGCGGTCCGCTGTTCTACAGCTCGAACGTCAACCCCTACACCGGTGGCCTCCTGCAGTCCAACGCGCTCAACCCGAACCTGTCGGCCCCCACGACCGACGAGCTGCTCCTCGGTGTCGAGCACGCCCTGCTGCCGGAGTTCGTGGTCGGTCTCAACCTGACCTACCGCAAGATCAACGACATCCTGGCGACCCGCCGCCTGGTGTTCGACAGCCCGGATGCCTTCTCGCTGGCGAACATGACCTCGGTCGGCCGGCCGGACCGGCGGTCCGACTACGTCGAGTGCGGCACCCCGGGCTACAACCCCTGCCCCACCGGCACCCTGCCGAACGGCCAGCCCTACCGGGCTGACGTCTGGTTCCTCCGCAACGGCCTCAGCACCCGTGGCGGCACGTACCTCTACAACAGCGGCCGGCAGCAGGAGTACAAGGGCGCTTCGCTCGTCTTCAACAAGCGTCTCGCCAACCGCTGGATGCTCCGCGGCAACGTGAGCTACTCCGACTGGACGTGGAGCAAGGTTCCGCAGAGCGACGTCACCGACCCGACCCCGCCGATCGGCGGCGGCAACCGGGAAGGGGATGCCGTCCTCCAGGGCTCGGGCACCGGCTCGGGCTCCAAGGGCGGCGTCTACATCAACAGCAAGTGGGCCTACAGCCTGAACGGCCTGTACCAGATCGCTCCTGACCATCCGTGGGGCTTCAACGTCGCGTTGAACCTCACCGGCCGCCAGGGCTATCCCATCCCGTACTTCCGGCGGGTCACCCTGCCGGGGAACGAGAACAGCGCCGCCACGTTCGTGGCCGTCACCGACCGGCCGGATTCCTTCCGGCTCGACAACATCAACATCGTCGATGCTCGCGTGGAGAAGGAGTTCACCTTCAGCGACTTCGGCCTCACCCTGGGCGTGGACTGCTTCAACGTCTTCAACGAAGCGTACGTCCTGCAGCGCCAGCACCGGGTGGCGATCGGCACCACGAACTACGTTCGTGAGATCACCAGCCCGCGGATCTTCCGCGTCGGCGCCCGCGTGAGCTTCCGGTAAAACCGGCCGCTCACCGCTCCAGCAGCAGCACCGCCGCCGGGGGGCTCGCCCCCCGGCGGTTTTTTTTGCCCGCCGTTCGGAATATGCTTCCCCGCGCACGCGGTTTGCATCCCCCGGGGTGCGAAAACCAAAAAGGAGACAGAGCATGCTTCCTCGCAGTGCCAAACCGGTTGTCTTTTTGATGGTCCTGCTGGCGGCGGCCGCCAGCGTCCCCGTCTGGGGTCAGTCGTGGGCGGGCCAGGGCAGACTCCAGGGTTTGATCCGGGACGAGGCCGGCAAGCCCATCCAGGGCGCCACCATCACCCTGCGCAAGGGGACCGGCCCGGTCGATCCCAAGGCCGACGGCCCCAAGCCCCTGACCACCGACAAGAACGGCAAGTGGGCCATCCTCGGCCTCGCCAACGGCCCCTGGGGGATCCTGATCCAGAAAGAGGGCTACGTGGATTCCGAAGGCCGGATCGGCGTCGAGGAGCACCCGATCGGCCCCGTCCAGCCCGTCAACATCACCCTCAGGAAGCCCTCGCAGGAGCAGATCCAGGCCGCCCAGGCCGCCCAGGGGCCCAGCGCCGGGGCCCAGGCCAAGGCGGCGCTGGAGAAGGCCAACGCCCTGCTCGCCCAGGGCAAGTACGCCGAGGCGCGCGCCGCCTATGAGGAGGGGATGAGCAAGGTGGAGGACAAGAGCCTCCACCCCGCCATCTACCGCGCCATCGCCGACTCCTACTACAAGGAGGGCAACACCAACGCGGCGATCGACACCCTCAAGAAGGCGCTGGAGCTGGCGCCCAACGACCCCGACACCCTGCAGATCCTCGTCAACCTGCTGGCGGCGGCGGGCCGGGAGGAGGAGGCCAAGACCTACATGGCCAAGCTCCCCCAGGGGACCAAGATCGATCCCGCCATCGGGCTCAACGTCGGCATCAAGGCGTTCAACGAGGGGAAGATGGACGCCGCCCTGAAGGAGTTCAACGAGGTGATCACCGGCAACCCGAGCCTGGCGGACGCCTACTACTACCGGGCGATGGTCTACCTCAACAAGGGGCAGAACGCGCCGGCCAAGGCGGATCTCACCAAGCTTCTCGAGCTCGACCCCAACAGCAAGTTCGCCAAGGACGCCAAGGACTTCCTCAAGGAGCTGAAGTAGCTCCGGCGCCGGCTCTCCCCGTTCATGCGACGCTCTCCGCTCCTGGCGCTCACGGTCGCCCTGGCCCTGAGCGCCGGCTGCCGTGCCAGGAGTCGTCCCGCAATTCCCCTGGTCCGTGGCTTGGAATTCGCAGTTTGCCTTTAAGCTGGCCTGTGCGTCGTCGCAGGTAGCTCCCCAGGTCGAGCAGGAGACCGTATGGCTGTTCCCCAGACAGGCAGTACAACTGGCCGAGGCAATGCGTGGATGGCTCACAGACACCACGACGAGCAACACGAGGCAGAGGCAGAGCTTCCATATTCGTTCTGATCTCACACGGGCCTCCTTTCTGGCGAACCTATTATAATTAAAAGATAAATTACGTCAAGCATACCCGGCTCACCGGCTGGCTTCCACTTCCACGATGACGAGATTGCGGCGCTTCCTCCTCCTGCTCCCTCTGTTAGCGGCCTGCCGCCAGGGCGGTGAGGCCGGCGGCCCTGTGGGGACCTTTCCCAAAGCCCCGGTGGTCCTGATCTCGATCGACACCCTGCGCTCGGACCACCTGCCGGCCTACGGCTACCGGCAGGTGGAGACGCCGGCCCTCGACGCCTTCCGGAAGGACGCCATCCTCTTCGAGCGGGCCTACAGCCACACGCCGCTGACCCTCCCTTCGCACCTCTCGATGCTCACCGGCCGCCTCCCCACCGAGCACGGGGTGCGCGACAACGTCGGCTACAAGTACGACGGCGGCCGGCTCCCCAACCTGCCGGCGGTGCTGCGCGGCGCGGGCTATGCGACCGGCGCCGCCGTCTCGGCCTACGTGTTGCGCCCCGACACCGGGATGAGCCACGGCTTCGACGTCTACGACGCCGGCATCCCGGTCCACTTCAAC
>QHVW01000424.1 GCA_003223675.1 Acidobacteriota bacterium | reverse complement strand
CGATGTCCCCGTGCTGCTCCGCGGCGAGACCGGTACCGGCAAGGAGCTGGTGGCCCGTGCCGTCCACGAGGCCAGCCCGCGCCGCGACGAGCCCTGCCTGTCGGTGAACATGGGCGCGATCCCCCCCTCGCTCGCCACCTCCGAGCTGTTCGGGGCCGTCAAGGGCTCCTACACAAATTCGGTCCGCGACCATCTCGGGTATTTCCAGCGCGCGCACGGCGGCACCCTGTTCCTGGACGAGATCGGCGAGGCCTCTCCCGAGGTGCAGGTGATGCTGCTGCGGGTGATCGAGACCGGCGAGGTCCAGCGGGTCGGCGCGCCCGGCCTGCAGAAGGTGGACGTGCGGCTGATCGCGGCCACCGACGCCGACCTGGAGGACGCCATCGAGGAGGGCCGCTTCCGCGCTCCCCTGCTCCACCGGCTCTCCGGCTACGAGCTGATGATCCCGCCCCTACGGGAGCGCCGGGACGATTTCGGGCGGCTGTTCTGCCACTTCCTGGCCGAGGAGCTGCGGACGATCGGCGAGGAGCACCGCCTCATCCCGCCCGAGGACACGTCCCCGCTCTGGCTGCCGACCTCGGTGGTGGCGCGCCTCGCCCGCTACTCCTGGCCCGGGAACATCCGGCAGCTCCACAACACGGTGCGGCAGATGGTCATCGCCAGCCGCGCCTCCGAGACCGTGGAGATCGTCCCCCAGATCGAGCGCCTGCTGCGGGAGGTCACGCCGCTCCCCGAGGCCGAGATCGTGGCGCCGGCCCCCCCGCCGCGCCGGCGGGCCGAGGCCGGCGACTACCGCTCCCCGGCCGAGGTCACCGAGGCCGAGCTCATGGAGGCCCTGCGGGCGAACCGCTGGGAGGTCAAGCTGGCCGCCGAGCAGCTCGGCATCTCGCGGCCGTCGCTCTACCTGCTGATCGACAAGTTCCCCTCGATCCGCAAGGCGTCGGACCTCACCCGCGAGGAGATCCTGGAAGCCCGGCAGGCCTGCGGCGGCAGCCTCGAAGCCATGGTCGACCGCCTGGAGGTCTCGAAGAAGGGGCTGCTCCAGCGGATCACACAGTTGGGGATCGAGTAACCCCTCCTACAACCCCGGAGGGAAGTGGGTGTCCACGCAAGCCGCCGAGAGGACCATCTCCTTGGCGGCGGTGGTATAGGGGAGCAGCGAGACCAGGCTCCCCTTGGCCAGCTTCAGCTTGCCGCGGATCAGCCCGAAGATCGGCTCCAGATCGCGGTCGAGCACCCGTTTCCAGGTATGGGGATCGGCTTTGATGATGAACGGTGCGTCGTCGAGGTCGCCCGCCGTGGCGGCGCGCGCCTCCTTGCAGTCGCCGTGGTAGAGGTTGAGATAGACGGAGCGCTCGGGGATGCTGAGCGCGGTGTCCGCCGCCATGGTGAGCACCAGCGGCCACTCCCACTTCTTGGCCGCCTGGCGGTAGTCCTCGTTCTCGTTGATCTGCTCGCCGCAGGCCACGGCCCATTCGTTGGTGAAGACTTCGTAGGACATGTGCAGCCCTCCCTTGTCTGGGAAGAGCTTATAACGTCAGGCGGCACAGTTTCCCGACACGAACGGGTAGGCCCAAGCCCTCCCGAGATCCTGATTTCGTGTATCCTCGCCCCACAACGAAAGCGGATCAAGATGCTCCCGTCCCGCTGGCTCCCTGCCGTCCTGGTCCTGGCTCCCTTCGTCCTCGCGGTCCGGATGGAGCACGACGCCGCGCCCGAGGAAGCTCCCGGGAGTGACCTTGCCGACCTCGTCCGGCGGATCCAGGCGGGCGATCCGGCCGCCGAGGGCGAGCTCGTGGCCCGCTTCAGCCGCGGCCTCCTGCTGATGCTCCGCCGCCTCGTCCAGAATCCGGCCCTGGCCGACGACCTCCACCAGGAGACCTTCGCCCTGGTCCTCGCGAAGATCCGCCGGGGCGAGGTGCGCGAGCCCGCGAGGCTTGCCGGCTTCCTCCACAGCACGGCGCGCAACCTCTTCATCGCCGACCGCCGCAAGGAGGCGCGCTACAGCGCCCTCGACGGCGGCAGGGACGAGGACGAGGGGGCGCGCCCGGAGCTCGCCGACCGGGGGCCCGCGCCGCTCGACCGGTTCCTGGCCGACGAGGAGGCCCGGCAGGTGCGGCGGCTCCTCGATGAGCTTCGCTTCGACCGCGACCGCCAGCTCCTCCTCCGCTTCTACGTCTCCGACGACAGCAAGGAGAAGATCTGCGCGGATCTGGAGATCGAGCCGGAGCGTTTCCATCAGGTTCTGTTCCGCGCCCGCGAGCGGCTGCGGGAGCTCTGGGACCGGGCGGAGAAGCGGCAGCGGTTTTTCGCCGGCGCGCAAAGAATTGTCGGCAGGATCGGCGGCGAGCCCGCACGAGATTGATGATGGACCATCAGAGCATCGACGCCGGCAGCATCGCCGAGCGGTATGTGACGGGCCGCCTCGCGCCCGAGGAGGCCGCCGCCTTCGAGGAGCACTATCTCGACTGCCCGTCCTGCTGCGCGCGGGTGGAGGCCGCCGAGCGCCTCCAGCGCGGGCTCCGGCGGCTGGCCGAGCAGGCGGCGGTCCGCGCGCCCGACGCTCCCCGTTGGAGCCGCTCGCCACGGCTGGCCCTGGCCGCGGCGGCTCTCCTCGCCGTCACCCTCCTGCCGGCCTGGATCGAGCTTCGCGAGGTCCGAAGCCTGCGTTCTGATCTCGCCCGGACGAAAGTGGAGACAGGCTCGGCGGACCGCCTGAAGGGCGAGCTTCAGCAGACCCGGCGCGACCTCGAAGCCCTACACAGCGAGATCGCGGCCGACCGCCAGCCGCAGGCGAATCTGCCCGTCGTGCCGCTGACGCCGGTCCGCGGCGGCGACGGCCCCGTGCGGACCCTCAAGCTGCCGGCAAAACCGGGGTGGGTCGGCCTGTGGGTGGAGCCCGGCGACGCCGACTTCCCCGCCTACCGGGCGACGCTGCGGAAGAACGAGGGCGCCGTGGTGCTCCAGGCTTCAGGTCTCCGGCTCAACGACCTCGGCGCCCTGCTCATCACGATCCACTCGGCCTCGCTCTCCCCAGGTGCCTATCAGTTGGATCTCGACGGCCTCCCCGCGAACGGTGCGCCGGTGCCGGCCGGCCGGTTCCCGCTGCGGATCGAGTGACGCCTCAGAAGTCGCACCGGCCCGGCACCGGCGCCGGGACGATGGGGGTATCGCCCACCTTGGCCCAGGAATAGCTCTTCACCTTGTTCGTGGCCAGGATGTTGATCGCCGCCCGCAGCGCCTCGTCCCAACGGCTCTGGGAGTCGAGTGTATAGGCGCGGGTGGCGAACCCGCCGGCCGCCTGCGCCCTGAGGGCCAGCTCGCACGAGTCCCGCGAGCCGAACGCGATGCTGATGAACACCCGGTTGCCGTCCGTATAGTAGGGAGACTTGTTCGGGTCGTTGCCCGACGCCGTGTCACATTTTTATCGGAATCCGCGCCGGTGAAGACCAGGATGAATTTGCCCTTCAGCTTGTCGATCGTGGGCCACCCCTGAGCGCGGGCGCCTTCGAGGAGTGTCGGGTAATCGCCTTGCAGCATGCCCGGCGTGTAGAGGTCCTCCCTCCCGAGCGTCTCGACGAAAGTCTGCTCGACCTTGCGAGTGTAGGTGGCGTCGTCGCCGGGCGCGTTCTTGAGGTCGAGGCTGACGGTGACCACGTCCTGGCCAGGGTTCGCCAGATGCCAGTTGTGCAGAATCAACAGAGCGTCCCGGAGTGTCGCCAGCTTCCAGTTGTAGGCGCCGCCGTGCTGGAGCGTGCTCGCCCAGTCGTCGTTCGGCCCGAGAAATTCGTCGGAGAGGACCAGATCGAATTCCAGGTTGCGGACGCCGGCCTGGTAGGGCATTTTCATATCGAACTTGAGGGCCTCGGACAGCGTCTCGTCGCGCTGCTCGGTATTGTGGGAGCCCTTCTGCTGCGATTTGTTGTAGGCGGGCGAGACGGTCTGTGCGAAGAGCACCGCCGTGCTGGCGAGGGTGGCGGCCAGCAGGGGGATCGCGAATCTGGAAAGGGTTTTCATAGGATCTCCTTTGGTTTCGAGCTGCAAAGCTCGTGGGGCGGAGGCCGGAAGGTCAAGTTGCCTTCCGGCTCCGCCCCGCACAGCCCCGGACTGAGCCGGGCCATCGCTCTAGGCGATGCCGAAGAACGTTACGAGCCCCGTTACCGTGCCTTGCCACTCCCGCTTGTTGACGTTGTCGTCACGGAGAGTCACAGTGCAGGCCGCCTCTGTGTTCGAGGTGCTCAGAGAAACCTGGAGCTGTCCGAAGTCGTAATGGTTGTGGTTCGTGTACTTCAGATCGAACCCCTGTAGAGCGATGGTGGCGACCTGCGTTCCTGCCGGAGGGTTGAACGAGGCCGTCACCGTACGCGTGCTTTCTGAGGCCGAGGGG
>QHVW01000213.1 GCA_003223675.1 Acidobacteriota bacterium | reverse complement strand
CCCTTTCGGGGAAGAATCTCGGGAACGGCTCTTTCTGGGGTGGAGAGGGTGGTTGGGTGTTGAGGAGCGCCTTTCGGGTTTATCTTTCATAGAATACAAGCTTTCGCCGAAGTGAAAGAGGTGGGCGGGACGGGGAAAGGTCTTTTGCTTTCGCCAAAAGGGCTTTTCCGGCGGCAACAGGCTTTTGGGTTGGGATGTACATGCTTTTGTAGGTCCCAATGCTCATTTCCTAGTCCGGAAAGGGCTTTTGGGCGCGGGGAATGGGCTTTTTCTCCGCGGAGAGCGGGTGGGGTGTCGGGGAGTGGGCTTTCCGGTGGGGAAATGGGTGGGTTCTTTGACAACTGAATCGAAAACGGTCCCGGACGGGGAAGACGGGGCCCGTGTGCCTGGGCGCCACGGGGCCCGTCCTCTTTTTCTCTCCCCGGGGGGCCATGGCGTGGGTTTTTGGTGTACCTTCAGAGTCCACTTCAGGAGGGGTGCGGCATGGCGGATGACAAGCGCGACGATTCCCCACCCGGCGGCATCTCCCGCCGCCAATTCCTGCGCGGCGGCGCCGCGGCCGGCGCGCTCGGCACGGCCGGGATGCTCGTCTCGGAGATCGCCGAGGCGGCGAAGAAGGGGCCGGCGCCGGTCGCGGAGGGCATGGAGGTCTTCGGTCCGGGGCCCGTGCCCATCCGGCTGCGGATCAACGACCAGCGGTACGACCTCAAGGTCGAGCCGCGCGCCACGCTGCTCGACGTCCTGCGCGAGGAGCTCGAGCTCACCGGCGCCAAGCGGGTCTGCGACCGCGGCACCTGCGGGGCCTGCACGGTCATTCTCAACGGCAAGGCAGTCTACGCGTGCAGCCAGCTCGCGATCGACGTCCAGCGCCAGCCGATCGAGACGATCGAAAGTCTCGCGCGGCCCGGATATCTCCATCCGCTCTCCGCGGCGTTCGTCGAGCACGACGCCCAGCAGTGCGGCTTCTGCACGCCCGGCTTCGTGATGGCCGCCAAGGCCCTGCTCGACCACACCCCCTCGCCCACGCTCAAAGACGTCCAGCACGGCCTCTCCGGCAACTTCTGCCGCTGCGGCACCTACGCCGGCATGCGCGAGGCCGTGCTCGCCGCCGCCGGGCATATGGACGACGACGACTTGCCCCTAGGGAGCGGGGACGCGGCCGGCGCCAAGGACAAGGCCGCGGCGTCCAAGGGAAAGGGAGGGAAGGCCCATGGCTGATCAGGCCGATTCCAAGACCGACGCCAAGGCCGCCACGTGGCCGAAGGCCGAGGACCGCCGGCTGCTCGGCCAGCGGATCTCCCGCCTGGACGGCCCCGCCAAGGCGAGCGGACGCGCCAAGTACACCTATGACATCAAGCCCCCGGGGATGCTCTGGGGGAAGATGCTGCGCTGCCCGCACGCCCACGCCCGCCTCACGGCGCTCGACGTCGCGCCGGCCCAGGGGATGCCCGGCGTCAAGGCGGTGATGGCCGTCCAGAAGCCCGGCGCCGAAATCCAGTGGTCTTTTGACGAAATCGCCGCCGTGGCCGCCACGTCAGAGGCGCTCGCCGAGGCGGCCCTGAAGGCGATCAAGGTGGAGTACGAGGTGCTGCCGCACTTCGTCACCGAGGAGAAGCTGGCGGCCGCCCCGCAGGTGAATCCCGGCAAGGAGGAGACCGAGGGGGACGCCGCGGGCGCCCTCGCCGCCGCCGAGGTGAAGATCAAGGGGAGCTATTTCGCGGCCCCCGTGGCCCACAACTGCATGGAGGCCCACGGCCAGATCTGCCACTGGACGGAGCCCGACCATCTCACCGCCTGGTGCTCCACGCAGGCGGTCTCGGGCGCCGCCTCGCAATTCGCCGAAGGGCTCGGCATCCCGGCCGCCAACGTGCGGGTGATCGCGGACTACGTCGGCGGCGGCTTCGGCAGCAAGTTCAACGTCGACCGCTGGGGGATCGTCTGCGCGCAGCTCGCCAAGCTGGCCAACGCGCCGGTCAAGATCATGCTCGACCGTCACTCCGAGCTGGCCGTGGCCGGCGACCGCCCGTCGGCGTTCGCCGAGATCGAGGTGGGGGCCAAGAAGGACGGCACGCTCACCGCCTGGACGTCGAAGTCCTGGGGCTCGGGCGGCCCGGGAGGCGCCGGGAATCCGCCGCTGCCCTACGTCTTCCAGATCCCCAACCGCAAGCACCAGCACTCGGCGGTGCCCACGCACCGCGCCAGCTCGCGGGCCTGGCGGGCGCCCAACCATCCGCAGGCGGCCTTCCTCACCATGAGCGCGCTGGACGACCTCGCCGCCGCGCTGGGGATGAATCCGTACGACGTGGTGGCGCAAAACCTTTCGATCACCGGCCGCCTGGAGAAGATCTATCGCGAGGAACTGGAGATCGCGGACCAGCTCATGGGGTTCCGCCAGCGCTGGCATCCGCGCGGCGATGCGACCAAAGGGCCCATTAAACGGGGGCTGGGGATGTCGCTCCACACCTGGGGCGGGCGCGGCCATCGCAGCAATTGCGAGGTGACGATCCATCCGGACGCCACGGCCGAGGCCAAGATCTCGTCGCAGGACATCGGCACCGGCACCCGCACGGTGATCGCCGTGGTGCTCGCCGATTCGCTCGGCCTGCCGCTCGACGCGGTGCAGGTGCGCATCGGCGACAGCCGCTATCCGGCCTCCAGCGCCTCGGGCGGCAGCACCACGGTGGGGGGCGTCTCCTCGGCCACCCGCCGGGCGGCGCTCGCGGCGCTCGATCAGGTTTTCGCCAAAGCCGCGCCGGAGCTGAAGGCCCAGCCGGAAGAGCTGGAGGCGGCCGAGGGGAAGATCCGCGTCAAGGCCGCGCCGGACCGCTCGCTGACCTGGAAGCAGGCCATGGCGCTGTTCGGCCGCTCGCCCGTCACCGCCACCGGCGCCAATCCCGGCGCGGGGAATCTCACCGACAGCGGCGTGGGCGGCGTGCAGATGGCCGACGTGACGGTGGACGTGGAGACCGGCATCCTCAAGATCCAGAAGATGGTGGCGGTGCAGGATTGCGGCCTGATCGTCGATCTCAAGACCGCGGAGAGCCAGGTCTACGGCAGCCTGATCATGGGGATCTCGACCGCGCTGGCCGAGGAAAAAGTGATCGATCCGGTGACCGGGATGACCTTGAATCACGATTTCGAGACCTACAAGATGGCCGGCTTCGGCGACATCGGAGAGCTGGTGGTGCGGATGATGACCGGCCCCGGCTACGACGAGCGCGGAGTGATCGGCGTCGGCGAGCCGCCGATGGTCTCGCCGCTGGCGGCGATCGCCAACGCGGCGGCGAACGCGATCGGCGTCCGCGTCCCGTGGGCGCCGCTGACGCCGCGGCGAGTGCTCGACGCCTTATCCACCAAGGGGGTGGCGTGATGCATCCGATCGAATACGCGAGCCCCAACACGCGCGAGCAGGCGGTGAAGCTGCTGGGGACCGATCCCGCCGCCGCGGCGCCGTTCGCGGGCGGCAGCGATCTGCTGGGTCTGATGAAGGACGGCGTCGAGACCCCCAAGCGGCTGGTCAGCCTGAAGGGGATCGCGGGGCTCACCGGCGTGCGCAGCGAGAGCGGCGGATTGCGGATCGGCGCTCTCACGGTGCTGGACGACCTCGCGGCCGACGCGGCGCTGGGCTTCGAGTATCCGGCGGTCACCGCCGCGGCCGGCCGGCTGGCGGGGCCGCAGATCCGCAACGTGGCGACGCTCGGTGGCAATCTGCTCCAGCGTCCGCGCTGCTGGTACTACCGCAACGGTTTCGGCCTGCTCGCTCTGCGGGACGGCAAGTCGATGGTGGTGGACGGGGATTACCGCTATCACGCGATCCTGGGCAACGAGGGGCCGGCCTATTTCGTGAGCCCCTCGACCCTGGCGCCGGTGCTGGTGGCCGTGGGGGCACAGGCGGTGCTCTTCGGTCCCCAGGGGGAGCGGCGCATCGAGCTCGAGAAGCTCTACCGCATCCCCAAGCAGCCGGGGGAGCGCGAGCACGACCTGCGGCCGGGGGAGATCCTCACCGAGGTCCACCTGCCGCCGGCCGCCGGCCGCAAGGTCGCCAGCTACGAGGTGCGCCAGCGCACGTCGCTCGACTGGTCGCTCGCCACCGCCTCGGTGGCCCTGGAGATGCTGCCGGACGGCAAGGTGACCCAGGCGCGGGTGGTGCTGGGCCAGGTGGCGCCGATGCCGTGGGTCGCGCTCGCCGCGGCCGAGGTGCTCAAGGGCAAGCAGATCGACGTGGCCCTGGCCACCCAGGCCGGGGAGGCCGCGGTGCACAGCGCCGTGGCACTGGAGAAGAACCGCTACAAGATCCAGCTCGCCAAGACGGCCGTGAAGCGGGCGCTGATCGCCGCCGCGGGCATCATTGAAGATGAATAGGCGAAGATGAGGGTTGACACCATGAATCTCGCGACGAACGGAGACCGCACCGGACCCCGCGCCTGCTGCGCGCGCCTGCGCTGGAAGGGGATGTTCGTGGACGTCGAGCCCGACCCCGAGGTCCCCAATCCGCGCGACGGCTTCTGCTGGTGCGGCCTGACAATGACCTGTCTGGGGCCGGATGGGCGGGTGGCGGACGAGGGGCGGTGCGCGGGAGGGAGCGGGCGGTTGTGCTTTGAGGAGGTGTAGGCCCTCATCACCCCGGCCCTCTTCTCCCCACCGCACTCCCCCCGACCGGGAGAAGAGGGAGAAGGTTAGCCTATGCTTGTGGGGCGGTTTGAACGAGGTTCTGTATCGGCTGTACCTTCGTGAAAAGCTGAACGCGGCCGAGGAGGATGTGCGCGAGGGACGAGTCCTCACGCATGAAGAGGTGGTGGCGGAGACGGCCAAGTGGTTCAGAGAGTAATCTGGACCAGGAAGGCGCTCGCGGATCTCCGAGAAATTCACGACTACATCGCGAGAGACTCGCCGCGCTACGCCCAGATTCAGGTCGAACGCATCCAAAACGCAGCACTGAAGATCGGCCGGTTCCCGCAGATTGGGAGGATTGTACCGGAATTTCCGGACGGGCCCTGGAGAGAGATTCTGACCGGAAACTACCGGGTCATCTACCGCTGGGATTCTGAAAGCGGACGGGGCCTGATCCTCGCGGTGGTGCATGGCCGGCAGTTGCTGCGCTCGGAGATGATCGGGCCAGAGTGATCTCGGCGCCCCAATCTCTGATAAAAATCTCCCCTCTAGCTCTATTCTCCAACCTGGAGGGCTCGATGCTCCCATTCCGTCCGCGTTTTCTCGCCGTACTCGCCGTTTTCGCCGTCCTGCTCTCCTGCCTCCCGCTCGCCGCGCAAACGCCGGAAAAATCGCCGGCGGTCACCCTTGAAGGGCTGATGAGCGCGCCGTTTCCGGAGGAGCTCCTGGCGTCCCCCACGGGGGCGAAGCTCGCGTGGATCGAGGACATGCGGGGGGCGCGCAACGTCTGGGTGGCCGAGCCGCCGGAGTACCGGGGGCGCCAGGTCACCCACTACACCGAGGACGACGGCCAGGAGATCGGCGGCCTCGAATGGATGCCGGACGCCAAGACGCTCATCTACGTGCGCGGCGGCGGCCCGAACCGCCAGGGGGAGAGCCCCAATCCCACCAGCAATCCGGCGGGGGGCGAACGGGCGATCTGGCGGGTGTCGCTCGACGGCTCCAAGCCGGTGCGGGTGGGGAAGGGGAACGGCGTGGCGGTCTCGCCCAAGGGGGACGGTCGGGACGGGCTCGCGTTCGTGGCCCAGGGGCATATCTATTGGACGACCTTGGCCGCCAAGGGGGAGCCGGTCCAGTGGGTGGCCACGCGGGGGGGCTGCCGCCAGCTCCATTTCTCGCCGGACGGCTCCAGGCTCGCGTTCGTGAGCGGGCGCGGGGACCACAGCTTCGTCGGGATCTATGACCTCGGGGGCAAGGCGGTGCGCTGGCTCGATCCGAGCGTGGACCAGGACGGCGATCCGGCCTGGTCGCCGGACGGCTCGCGGGTGGCGTTCGTGCGCGTCCCGACCTCCTCGAAGGTGACGCTCTTCTACTCGGCCCTGAGCGCCGACGAGCCGTGGTCGATCCTGGTGGCGGACGTTGCGACCGGGGTGGCGAAGACGGTCTGGCGCGCCGATCCGGGGCTGGGGAGCGCCTTCGGCGAAGGGATCGTGGCCGCCAATCAGCTCCTCTGGGCCGCGGGGGACCGCATCGTCTTCCCCTGGGAGCGCGACGGCTGGAACCACCTCTACTCGATTCCGGCGGCGGGAGGGACGGCGACGCTGCTCACGCCCGGCGAATTCGAGGTCGAGACGGTCAACCTGAGCCCGGACCGCCGGCAGGTGCTGTTCAGCTCGAACCAGGACGACGTCGACCGCCGCCATCTCTGGAAGGTGGACGCGGCGGGGGGGCAACCGCCGGTCGCGCTGACCCGGGGCAAGGGGATCGAGTGGCTGCCGGTGATGACGAGCGACGGCAAGGCGCTCGCCTATCTGAGCTCCGGAGCGCGCAGGCCGGCCCGGCCTGTGATCGAGGTGATCGAAGCCGGGGGCGGCGCGGCGCGGGAGCTGGCGCCGGGTTTGGTCCCGGCCGGCTTCCCCGAGAGCGCGCTGGTGGAGCCGGAGCCGGTGATCCTCAGCGCCTCGGACGGCCTGTGCATCCACGGCCAGCTCCTCGCACCGGCAGATGCTGCTCGGCTGGCACTACATGGAGTATTACAACCACGCCTACGCCATGAACCAGTACCTGGCGAGCCGGGGGTACGTGGTGCTCGCGGTGAACTACCGGTCGGGGATCGGCTACGGGCTGAAATTCCGCGAGGCGCCGGCGCAGGGGGCGGCCGGAGCGAGCGAATTCAACGACGTGCTGGGGGCCGGGCTCTATCTGCGCGGCCGGCCGGACGTCGATCCGGCCCGCATCGGCCTCTGGGGCGGCTCCTACGGCGGCTATCTGACGGCGCTGGGCCTCGCCCGCGCCTCGGATCTGTTCGCGGCCGGGGTGGACCTCCACGGCGTGCACGACTGGAACGAGGGGATCCGGAACTTCATCCCGGACTATCACCCCACCCCCGAGCAGGAGCGGCTGGCCTTCGAGTCGTCGCCGAACGCCTGGCTGGACACCTGGCGCTCGCCGGTGCTGCTGATCCACGGGGACGACGACCGCAACGTCTTCTTCAGCCAGACGGTGCGGCTGACCGAGGCGCTGCGGGCGCGGAAGGTGCACGTGGAGGACCTCGTGTTTCCGGACGAGATCCACGACTTCCTGCGCAACGCGAGCTGGCTGGCGGCGTATCATGCTGCGGTGGGCTTTTTCGATCGCGAGCTGAAGGCGGCCCCTTGAGGAACGTACCCCCAGGCCTCTATCCGATCCGCGGCGTGATGGGCGTCTGCCATCTCCTGGTGGACGGGGACGAGGCCTGGATGCTCGACACCGGGATGGTGGGGGAGCCGGCGCTGATCCGCCGCCGGCTGCGCCGGTTGGGGCTCGGGCCCCGGTCGATCCAGGGGATCCTCCTCACCCACGGCCATCTGGACCACGCGGGGAACCTCGCCTGGCTCAAGGACTGGACAGGCGCGCCGGTCTACGGGCATCCGGCCGAGCAGCTCCACGTCGACGGCTGCTATCCCTATGAGGGGATCACCCGTTGGTGCGGGCGCCTGGAGGCGATGGGACGCTGGGCGTTCCGCTATCGCGCGGCGGTGATCGACGAATCCATCGGCGAGGGGGACGAGCTGCCCTTCTGGGGCGGATTGCGGGTGATGTGCCTGCCCGGGCACACCGAGGGGCACTGCGGCTTCTACAGCGCGCGGCACGACCTGCTCTTCTCGGGGGATCTCTTCGCGAGCTACTTCTTCAAGACCCATCTGCCGCCGCCGATCCTGAATTCCCAGCCGGAGCGCATCCCGGCCAGCCTGCGGCGGGCGCTGGAGCTCGATCCGCGATGGATCATTCCCAATCATTATGATTTCTGTGACGGAGCGCTCCACAAGCGGCGGTTCGTGGAGCTCTGCCGCAAGCGCCTGAGCCGTCCGTTCGAGCTGAGCCCGCAGGGATAAAGGGACGATGGCCGGCGCGGAAAACCTTCTCCTGCTGGTGGGGGCCGTCCTGGTGGTGGTCGGCATCGTGGGCACGGTGATGCCGGCGATCCCCGGCGTGCCGCTGGTCTTCGTGGGCTTGCTGGTGGCGGCGTGGGCGGAGGGGTTCCAGAAGGTGGGGTGGTTTACCCTCTCGATCCTGGCGCTGCTGACGCTGCTGAGCTTCGTGGTCGATTTCTTCGCGGCGAGCCTGGGGGCCCGGCGGGTGGGAGCGAGCTGGGCGGCGCTCTTCTGCGCGGCGGTGGGAGCGATCGTGGGCCTCTTCTTCGGCCTCCCCGGCTTCATCCTCGGGCCGTTCGTGGGCGCCGTGGCGGGCGAATACGCCGCCCGCCGCAACCTGCGTCAGGCCGGAAAGGTCGGCCTCGGCACCTGGATCGGCATGCTCCTCGGCATCGCCGGCAAGCTGACGCTGGTCTTCGCGATGGTGGGGATCTTCTTGACGGCGTATGTGCTGTAGGGCGGGAGCGGTCCCGGCAGGAGTATCATGACTTCATGAACAGGGCTCGTTGCGTGCTCTTCCTGCTCCTCACCTCGGCGTGGCTCGGCGCGGCAGGCCACCGCGCGCTGGCGGCCCAACTGGTGCCGCTCGGCCCCGAGAAGGAGGTGTACTCCGACATCTTCTCCGACCCTCCCGCGGTGGCCGCCCAGCCCGACGGCTCCTATGTGATGGCCTGGGATGATGATTTTTCCACCCGCGAAGGCTCCCTGGCATACCGCTACATCCTTCCGGGCGCACAACCCGGGGACGAGGCTTGGGACTTGCTCTATAGCCCGACCGGCTCCCCTTCCGCACCTCGATCTGCGGGGCATGCCCGAGGGCAAGCCGGTCCGCCTGGGCGGCACCGGCACCGAATGGGTCTGGCAGGTCAAGGGCAGCGGATTCATGGCCGGCTGGTCGCTGCCGGGCAAGCATGGCATCGCGGCCCGGCGCCTCACCAACGCGGGCCAGCGGACGGGGCCGGAGTTGCGTCTGAACAGCCTCCCGGTCGATCATCCGGCGGGCGTGTCCGTCGTGGGCCTCGCCGACGCGAGCTTCGTGGCGGTCTGGCTCGGGATCGCGCCGGGGAGCACCGGGACCGCGGTCCTGCGCGCCCGCCGGTTCTCCCCTTCCGGCAAGCCTCTGGGGCCCGACTTCGACCTGAATACGATCCCCCTGGGGAAGCTCGACCCGTTCACCTGCACCGACTTCAAGGTCGTCGCCGCTCCCGGCGGAGGCTTCGCCGTCGCCTGGCTGGTCCACCAGACGCTCTATCTGCGCTGGCTCAATGCGGCGGGCACCCCGCAGGGCCCCGAGGTCACGGTCGCCACGTCCGCGGATTTCGATGACGGTAGGTGTCCCGAGTCCATGGCGTTCGATGACACGGGAAATCTGCTGCTGCTCTGGGGCATAGGATACAACAACGGTCTCCAACTCCGGCTCTTCGATCCGCAGGGCACGCCCGTGGGACCGCCGGTAGACGTGAACAGCGACGACACGATCATTCCCTGGGGAGGCAGCGTGGCCTGGACCGGAGACTCCTGGCTCACCACCTGGGTGGCCGCCATCTTTCCCTATGACCAGGGCAGCATCTACGTGCGGCGGTTCGCGAAAAGGTAAGCGGGGCGGCAGCGCAGCCAGCCGGCGCTAGGCTTCTTCTCGCATCGAAGGTGTAAACGTGATCCCGAGCAACAATCCTTCGGGCGCCAGGAAACGGCTGACAATCTGTCCCCACGGCTCTTTCTTGTTCTTGACGAGCATTCGGTAGCCTTGCGATTCAAGCTCCGCGGTTACCTTTTCCACGCTGTCGACGTCAAGCTCAAGCCAGGCTTGTGGTGGGGGAATCTCGTCGGGCCAGGAATCCTTCCCGAAGCACGACTGTGCTGCTTGCGAAAGGGGCCACAGGGCAAAAGTGTTTGCGCCTTTCAGGGCCTCCGTATGTAGATAGCCGTCATTCTCCTCTTTGAAATGGATACCGAGGGTCTGGCTGTAGAGCTTGCGGCTGGCGGCCGCCTCGCGAACGATCGGACCAAAGCCCGCGATGAACAGAACCTTGACGTTTCCGATTTGTTCCATGACATCTCCTGCTCGTGGAATGAATACCGCCTCCGCCATCAAGCTGTTTCGGGGGAGCTTCCAGACTGCGACTGGGACGGATCCGTCCCCCCTTTCATTCCACATAAGCAAAACGGATTCCACCCTCGTCTCACCGGGTGTCCGGCCGCGGCCGCCCCGCAAGCGGATGGCGCCGAGGTGGGTTTGCCGGTCTCGCTAGGAGGGCTGGGGAAATTTGTTGGGGATGGGCGGGGTCTCCTTCAGACCCTCTCCACGATGACGTCGCGTGCGTATTGAGCGAGAGCGCTGAGATCGCCAAGGTCCGAGGTGAGCACCGTTCCGCCTGGCTCGGCCAAGGCGACCACCAGCGCGTCGACCGCGAAGCCTCGACGGGCCAGCCTCCGCAACAGCGCAGCTCGCCGTGCCAGCGGCTCGCCGATCTCCTCCACGATGTCGCACGTCTTGAGAAAACTGTTCGAGAGAGCGTCGCGGCCCGGATGCCCGTGCAAGCACTCCACGAGCACAATGGAGGGAACGAGGGGCGGCCACAGCCCCTCTTCGCGAAACGCCAGAATCAACGCCGCCGCCTGCCGGGATCGCTCGGCCAAACGGCTGACTCCGCCCGAATCGAGGACCAGCAACAGTCAACCCACCCGGCGTGTGGGTTGTCGCGCAAGCCGCCGCGCGACGGCGGCGGCGCGCCTGCGCTGAGCCTCGGTGGGCGGCCCCACCTCGGTGACCAGATCCGCCACGTAGCGATCGGTCTCGGCGAGTAATTCCTGCCGTCGCAGCTCCGCGCGCACAGCCTTCTGAAGCAGCTCCGAGGCCGGAAGACCCCGGGCCTTCACCAGCTTGTACAGATCGTCGGGGAGGTAGACTTGCATGCGGGCCATACGCCTAAGTATACACCCTCAGGCCCGCCGGGTTGAGACGCCGCAAGGCGGGATTTGCCCAGCCTGGGGTGTAGACCCCCCGGGCGGACGGAGAGACTTCAGACCTGGCCGCGCTCTTCGAGCAGGGCACGCAGGCGGGCGATCTCGGCGTCTTTCGCCTCTTCCGCAGTCGGCACCAGAGTGCCGTCCGGGCGGAAGAGGCGTACCCAGTCATACCGCTTTCCCTCCACGACGCCGTGCCACAGGCCGACGAGCACCCCGAGCTGCTCGCTCCAGAGCCGTCCATTCTCGTCGGGCTGAATCGGCTGGTAGAACCGGCCCGCCAGGCGCAGTCCCTCCAGCTTGCCTGTCTCGGGCTCATAGAGGAAGTACTCCGCCGCGCGGAAGACCCGGGCGTAGATGTCTCGCTTCTCGGTGCGATCTACCTGGGCTGTGGAAGGCGAGAGCATCTCGAAGACCACGTCCGGCAGGCGCCCGCCTTCTTCCCACGCGATCCACATCCTACGCTCGTGATCCTCGACGCCGCCCACCCAGAAGACGTCCGGTCCGCGGAAGGTCCGTTTAGGCAGCTTCTTCTCCTCCTCTTCCGCGACCTCCCGGCCCTGCTCCACGGAGTAGTACACGAACATGTGCGCGCCGGTATAGAAGTCGGTCCGCCCCTGTTCCGCCATGGCCCGGCGAATCAACCCTCGAAGGAGGGGAAGCTCATAGGTATGCCACTCGGTCTCTAAAAGCTCTCCGTCGCCGTAGACGAGCTCGAAGGGCAGAGGCGTGAGGGCCGCGGTGGCGGGCTGGCTCATGGCATGCTCCCTTGCAGAGTCGTTCCTGAGAAGGATCTTATTCCGCATAGTGGGTAAAGGGAAGGGGAGATAAGCCTCCATGTCCTTCCCCTGGACGACAGGATAGCACGCGGGGGGGTGCCGCCAAGGCAGCGAGAGGAGGAGGGCTTATCGAAGGTCGCCTTCGTCGAAGAGGGTGACACCTGTTTCGCGGGGCTCAGGTAGTCGCAGGAGCCCCCTAGTCTCCAACTCGGCCACCCAGCGCTCGATGTCCGCAAGGGCCGTCTCATAAGTCACGTCGTAGTCTTGGCAAACATCTTTTGCGGCGCGCTCCATATCCCCATGCTCTACGAGGCTCCGCCAGATCGTCGAGGCGACGGGGTCGAGGCCAAGATAGAGACCCTTCTTGAAGTCCATCAGGACATAGTCTCCCTCGACAGGAACGAAGTGGACGTGGGGGGAGATTTCCACCTTTCGCGGGCTCATTACCATTCTCCGGGACTTCGGTCACCCGTTGCGCCTGCAATCCCACAATGATAGCTCAAACCTTGACAGGTGCGACGCCAGAGTTTGACGTTCGGGAAACTCTGGAGTAGACTGGTTTCAAGAGATCGGAGACGGAATGTCCTGCGATTGCCAAAGTCAAGCCGCTCATTGAGATTTACCTTCCGCCTTCCGTGCAGAAGGCAGCTCTATCCTCCCCCGCCAAGCCAGGGTTCATGGAGACGCCCCCGGGCGTCGGCGGAAAGCCATGCCCGGTTGCTCAAATATCGAAGGAAAGGAGGTGAAGCCGGATGAAGGAAGCCAAGAGATCAGAGCGCGAAAATGGCAGAAGGCGTCAGTACCAGCCGCCGACAATGGTGGAATTTGGGTCTATTCTCAAGCTCACGCAAGGCAGCCGGTGAACTGGCTGACAGGACGGTCTCAACGACCGGAAATACGATACCCCTCCGCCCTGGTAGGGAAGTCGAAAGTCCGTACGTTGAGCCAGGTGGGCCGTGCGCCTGCCGTCACCCCCGCAGCTCGCATCCGGGCGTGGTCGTCCGGATGCGGACGCGGGATCTTGCCTCACCCACCCTCGACCTCGCGACGAGGGCTCGAGATCCCGAGGCCGGCATGAGCCAGCCACACGCCCTGCTGACCCTGCGGGCGCTGTTCCTCTTCCTGGTCCTGAACCTGAGCTTTCGCTTGCTGGGATTCGATCGCGTCTTCCGGTTGCTTCTCCGCCGCGGCATGCCGGCCGCCGGCTGGACGCCTATGGAAAGCCGGCATCGTGGACATTTGGTCTTCCAGGCGATGCAGACTGCAACGATGTTCTATTACCGCCGCCAGCGGGACTGCCTGCCGAAGGCACTGACCACCTTTTACCTCCTGCGCCGGCAAGGGATTCCCGCGGATCTCTGTTTTGGAGTGAAGAAGTTTCCATTTACTGCCCACACCTGGGTCGAGGTGCTCGGTGACCGCCTCGACGACGATCCACCCCGATTGCAGCTCTATACTGTGATCCATCGGGTCGCCGGCTGAGGCCCGCCTGAGGACATGATGCGGGCCGTGATCGCCGCCATCGTGAGCCTCGACGGCGCCCCCGTCGATCCGAGCGAGCTCGAGCTGTTTGCGAGTCGGGCGCAACTGCCGCGAGGTGGCAGGCCTCGGCTTGCGGTGCGCCAAGGTGCCGGTCTGCTCTGGATTCCGGCTCACCCGGCAGCCGGGGGACAGATCGGATCTGAGCTCGGCGGTCCACCTCACGGCGGGAAGCCTCCTGTCCAGGGCGGTTGCGAGGTCGTGGTGGATGGAACCCTCGACAACCGAGTGGAGCTGGCCCGAGAGCTCGGATTGCCAGCGGTGGCGGCACCCGGCGCTGAGGCCGACCTCATCGCCGCTGCTTACGAGCGGTGGGACATGGATTGTCCGACCCATCTCGTAGGGGAGCTCGCGTTCCTGCTCTGGGATCCCTCCAGGCTCCGGCTTCTCGCCGCGAGCGACGCTTTTGGCATGCGGGAGCTGTATTACGCGGTGGTCGACCGGCAGGTGAGGATCGCCTCTCAGCTCCAGATGATCCTTCCTCGTCCCAGCCTTTCCGATCTCGACGAAGAGTACGCCGCCGACTACTTCGTAAGCTCCGTTTCCTGCCGGCCGTCGACTCCCTTCAAGGCCGTCCGCCGCTTGCAGGCGGGGCACCTGATGATCGTCGCGGCGGGGCGGTTGGCGGCTCACCGCTGGTGGGCTCCTGATCCCCCTTCGCTTCCCGGCGACTGCGACGAAGAAGAGGTGGTGAACCGCTTCCGGACAGTGCTCGCCGAGGCCGTCGAGCGTTGCCTCGACGGCAGACGGGCCTGGGCGGAGCTTTCCGGCGGCCTCGACTCCTCGTCGATCGTCTGTCTCGCTCACGAGATCCTCCGGCGCGATCCCGCCCGAGCCAGCGAGCTCGCCACGGTGAGCTACGTTTGGAAGGATACGCCGCAATCCGACGAGCGTGAGTTCCAGGAGCCGGTGATCGAAAAATATGGACTGATCAACCACCGCATCTGGTGCGACGACCTTTTCTTCGACGGCGCCCCAGAGGAGTCCCGGTATCGCAGTCAGCCGCAGCCCGGGGTTCTCTTCCAGCCGGTGATCCGGGCCGAGAGCGATCTGATCCGCGCCTCCGGGGTGGAGGTTCTACTGTGCGGCACGCGGGCGGAAGCGGTGGTCTTGGAAGACGGAATTCCGCCGGTTCACCTCGCGGACAGTCTGCGCCGGTGGCGACTCGGGCTTTTCGTTCGTGAGCTGATGCGCTGGCAACGCGGTACTCACCTGCCTCTGGCCAACCTTCTCCTGGCCTTCGTCCTGCGGCCTCTCTTTGGCCGGCGGCGCATGTGGAGCTTCCGGCAGGAGGCACCGATCAGCCCCTGGGTGGATAGGGATTTCGCGTTGCGCATGCGGATGCGCGAGCGGGCTCGGACCGCTCTGGCGCCACGGCGTTTCAACAGCATCGCACAGCAGTTTCACTATGAGATCCTGGTACGCACCGAGGGGCTCGCGACTCGGGGCTCCCTGGAATGGACGTGCGAGGTGCGGCATCCCTTCATGTATCGGCCGCTGGTGGAGTTGGCCCTGGCGATTCCCTGGGAGCAGAAGCACGCGCCGCGAGGCAGCAAGCCGCTGCTGCGCCGTGCAATGACAGGTCTCCTGCCCGAGCCTGTGCGCACGCGCCGGACTCGCTCGGGGCCCGGGCCAGCGGCTTACAAGGCCTTCGCCAAGCGATGGAGCGTTATCGAGCCCATGATACGCTCGTCGCTCCTGGTATCCCTTGGAATCCTGGACGGTGCCCGCTTCCATCAAGCCGCCGAGCTCGTCCGCTTCGGCGCTGCGGAGAGTTTTGCCGACTTCCTCTCCTGCCTGTCGTTCGAGGTCTGGCTGCGGTCGGTCACCGGCGAAGGAGAGCCCCTTACGTTTCACTCTTCAAGACACGGGCGAGATTGATCCGGCCGGCGCGTAGCGCGGGCAGCAGGGTCGCGGCAAAGGCCGCAATGGCGAGGGCTCCGAGGGCCGCGGCGATGGTCGGCCCGTCCATCGGTTTGACCTCGTAGAGCAGACTGGTCGCGACTTTGCCCGCTACGGCCCACCCGGCGACCCCGATCGCTCCTCCCGCGAGAATGAGCAGGCCGCTCCAGCGCAGGACCAAGGCGGTGATCGCGGACGGCGGAGCGCCCAGAGCCTGCCGCAGCGCCAGCTCGCGCTGGCGCCGTGAGACCGCCAGGGAGGTCACTCCGAAAATGCCGACCGCCGCGAGCAGGAGGGTGACACCGGCGAACGCGCCGATCAGGCCGGCGGCAAAGCGCTGGGGCGAGAGGGAGCGGTCGATCGCCTCCTCCAGCGTCTCGGGTCTGGCCACGACCTGTCCAGGCCGGATCTGGCGGACCACCATCTGTAGGGCGGCCAGGGCGGCCGACGGCGAGCCGGAAGCGCGGGCGACGACCGTCAGATACTGGGGTGGATCCTGGGCCAGCGGCAGATAAACCTCCGGCTCCGGGGGCTTGTCGAGCGTTCCCCGCAGATCGCTGACGACGCCTACGATGTGGCGCCAGGGCCCGTCGCGGCCGTCGGCCATCTCACTCCGGTAGCGCCTCCCCACGGGCTCCCGTCCTGCCAGGAAGCGGCGCACGAAGCTCTCGTTGACCAGGGCGACCCGTGGCGCCTCCGACGTATCGGCCGCATCGAGATTCCTTCCGGCGACCAGCCGGATACCGAAGGCTTTGAAATAACCGGGACTGACCCAGCGCCAGATGGCGGCCTGCCGCTGTTCCGCTGCTCGCTCCTGGCCCTCCAGGAAAAAGCTCGTGGGAGAGGTCCGGTCGACCAGCGGTTGGGGATAGATCACCCCAGCGGCCGCGATCTCGCGCCGCGCCTGCAACCGCTGCTCGAGCTGTGCCGCGAAGTCGGATACCTCCCGGTCACTGGAATGCCCGGAAGCCATCGTGAGACGCCCCATGACCATCCGCTCGGTAAGAAAGCCAGGATCGACGCGAGCCAGCGCCACCAGTGAGCGGACGAGAGCGGCCGCGCCGGCGAGGAGCACGACGCAGGCCGCGATCTCGGCAACGACCAGAGCGCCACGCGAGACCAGGGTTGGACGTCCGGACGCGGCGCCGGAAGTCTCGCGCAGCGCCGCGAACGGTCTCCGCCCCCGGCTCCACAGGGCCGGCAACAGCCCGGTGGCCAATCCGACGACCAGCGAGACGGCAAGACTGACGGCCAGGACCGCGCCGTCGAACCGGACCGAGTCGAGGCGCGGCGTTTGCGGTGGAGCGAGGCCGCGTAGCGCGGCGAGATAGAGGGCACCCAGAAAAAGCCCCAGAGCCCCGCCACCTGCGGCCAGCAGGAGGCTCTCGATGAGGAAGGGGCGAGCAAGCTGGCCACGGCTGGCGCCGAGAGCGAGGCGGACCGCGAGCTCGGAGCGGCGCCCGGCAGCTCGCGACAGGGAGAGGTTGGCGACGTTGAGACAGGCGACGAGGAGCACCAGGGTCGAAGCACCCAGCAGCAGGAGGAGGGGTTTGCGGAGAGCTCCGACGATTGAATCGAGGAGAGGCGTGACCGTAACGCCGATGTCGCGCAGATCTCCAGGGTGGTCTGCCACGAGGGATGCTTCGACCCTGGCCATCTCGGTCCGGGCCGCCGCGGGCGAGACGCCGTTCGCGAGGCGGCCGATGGCTCCCATGTAAGGGACGCCCCAGTCCTGCGCCTGTGGATCGAGCGCGATGGGCGTCCAGATCTCCGCCGTGGTGCGCACGGGCGAGCGGAATTTTGGAGGCAGAATCCCGACGACCGTGAGGGGCACGCCGTTGGCGATGACCGCCTTGCCGAGGAGCTTGGGATCGCTGCCGAAGCGGCGCGCCCAGAGCCCGTACGACAGAATGGCGACGGCGCCCTTGCCCTGGGTCTCCTCCTCCGAAAGAAAGCCACGGCCGAGCAGAGGCTGGACGCCAAGGACTGAAAAAAACTCATGAGAGATGGTGGCGGCATCGACGTGCTCCGGCGGATCGATCCCGGAGAGGTCCACCGAGCTCGTTCCGTAAAGCGCCATGGCCGAGAAGCACCGGTTGCGGGCGCGCCAGCCGGAGAAGACCGCCCGGCCGGTGTAATCCCATTGCGGGCCGCCGCGCTTCTCCATGTTCTGCCCGATCGAGTACAGGCGCTCCGGTTGCGGCAGGTCGAAGGGGCGCAGCAGCACACCATAGACAGCGCTGAAGACGGTCGCGTTGAGCCCGATGCCGAGGCTCAGGGTGAGAAGTGCTGCAACGCTGAAAACCGGAGCGTTCCGCAAGGTACGAAAGACGTACCGGAAATCGGTGGCGAGGGAGCTCATCGGAAGGAAGCCGCGTGCCGAGACCTATCCTCCAGGGCGGCCTGCTGGCGCGGCGAGGATATCGCGGAGCGCCGATTCGGGCGATCTCCAGGAATCGTCGCCTGTGATCCGCCCGACTTCCCGGCCGTCGACGTAGACGAGCGCGGTTGGAATCGACCGGATGCCGGCGTTCTTCGCCTCGGGATCCTGACCATAGCGCCTGGAGACCCCGAAGTATTCAAACCGGATCTTGCTGTTCCGCAGCTCCTGCTCGACTTTCATGGCCGGGGGCACCAACATCGCGCAGTGCGAGCACCACGAGCCGTAGAAGACTTTCACCCTGACAAGCCTTTGCTCCCTCTTGAGCGCGTTGAGAATCCCCGCGTTGGGAACATATTCGTTCGCTCTCTCGATGAAGTCAGGGTTGTATGACTTGACCTCGTCGGCCTGTCGCAACCCGAGCAGAGGTGGCGTCGGCAAAAGGGCCGCCTGGCGTCCATCGGAGCTGAAACGAGCGGAATCATCGGTAACCTCGAATTGGCCGAGTGGTTTGAGGACCGTGCCCGGTTTCACGTCTACCTCACCGCCGGGCCTCCTTTCGACGGCCGACGAGTCGAAGCTCATGAGCACGGAGGCTCTGAGCACCACCGGCGAAGACAGGGCCGGGCTGATCACCAGGATAGTCCCGGCGGTTTCGCTGCGGTAGAGCTCGGCCGGCGCCTGCTTTCCATCGACCGCCAGGTATATGTCGCTGATCCGTTTGAAGTCTCGAAGCGGGGCGTCGGCCTTGGGTGGGAGAGGGCAACTCTCGGCAGCGGTGGGAGGGGTGGTCGCAGGTTTGCCCTGGGTCTGCGCCGGAGACGATGAGCCGGCCAACGCTGAGAGCAAGATCAAAACAATCGCCAGAGGAGCCGCGCGACCTATTG
>QHVW01000423.1 GCA_003223675.1 Acidobacteriota bacterium | reverse complement strand
GCGGAGAGGCGGGCGTTGTTATAGAAGGCGCGGCCGAAGTGCTCTTTATCAGGAAAGATCTCGTCCTGGAGCGGCAGGAAGACCCCGGCGGAGTCGACCAGATAGACGATCGGCAGCCGGTTCTCGAGGGCGATCTCCTGGGCGCGCAACACCTTCTTGCAGGTGAGGGGGAACCAGGCGCCGGCCTTCACCGTGGCGTCGTTCGAGACCACCACCACGTCCCGGCCGTGGATCTTGCCGATGCCGACCACCACGCCGGCCGCGGGGGCGCCGCCGTACTCCTGGTAGAACCCCTCGGCCACCCAGAGACCGAGCTCCAGGAAGTCCGATCCCGGATCGCACAGCGCCTCGACGCGCTCGCGGGCGGTCATCTTCCCCTGGGCGCGCTGCTTGTCCTGCGCCTTGAGGCCGCCGCCGAGCCGGATGCGGTCCTCCTGCTCGCGGATCTCCTCGACCCGCCGCCGCCAGTGCTCCGCCTGCCGCTCGAACGCCTCGCCCCGATTGATCTTGCTTTCCAGAATCGCCACGAATCCTCCCTAGGAAGCCCAAAGGCGGGGGGATTATATGGGTTAGCATCGTCCCATGAAGATCCGCCTCCTCGCCTTCGCCACCGCCGCGGACGCCCTCGGGACCGGGGAGAGGGAGCTGGAGATGCCCGACGGCAGCCGGATCTCCGACCTGCGCGCCCGGCTCGACCGCGATCATCCCGGGATGATCCCCCTCTGGCCGCGCCTGGCGGTGGCCATCGACGGCCGGATCGTCCCGCCGGACACTCCGCTGGAGGATGGCGCCGAGGTGGCGCTGCTGCCGCCGGTCTCGGGAGGCACGGACGAGCCGCTCGCGGAGCTGACGGAGGGTCCCATCGATACCGGCCGCGCCGTGGCCGCCGTCTCGAGCCCCGGTCGGGGGGCGGTGGTGATCTTCCTCGGCACGGTGCGCGACCACCACGCCGGGCGTCCCGTCGAGAAGCTCACCTACAGCGCCTACCGCACCATGGCTCTGGAGGGTCTCCGCCGCATCGTGACCGACTTGGAATCGGCCCACGAGAGCCTCCGGGCGGCGATCGTCCACCGTCTCGGAGAGGTCCCCGTGGGAGAGCCGAGCGTGGTGATCGCCGTCGCCTCCCCCCACCGCGCCGCCGCCTACGAGGCGAGCCGCGCCGCCCTCGAGCGCCTGAAGACCGAGATCCCCATCTGGAAGCGCGAGCACTACAGCGAGGGCCCCGCGGTCTGGCGCGAGGAGGAGCCCCTCACCCCGCACGCCACCGCCGAGGCATAGCCCGGGCATTCATGCCCGGGCTGATGGCCGGCCGGTCTACCGCCCCAGCAGCCCGAAGGGGTTGATCGGCTCGCCCCGCCACCACTGCTTCTCGGGGGTCAGGCGGAAGATCGAGAAGTGGAGGTGCGGGGCGTCGGGGGAGGCGTCGCCGGTGCTGCCGACGTAGCCGAGCACCTGGCCGCGGCGCACGGGAGCCCCCTCCTTGAGGCCGTCGGCGTAGTGGTCGAGGTGGGCGTAGCGGCGAAGCTGCACCTCAAGGGATCGATCCTGCTGTCGCTGGAGTCGACGGTGAGCCGCATGTCCGGCATCGCGCGGCAGGAATACTACTTCGGGAAGCAGTTCACGCCCGACGAGATCATCCAGCACATCGACGCCGTGACGCTCGATGACATCCACAGCGTCGCGCAGACGATCGTCGATCCCGGCTCGCTCTCGCTCACGCTGCTCGGCAACCTCAAGTCGCCGGGGATCTCGATGGACGCGCTGCGCGAGGCCGTGGCCTGACCAGTTGGCATGTCACCCGTCGGGGCGCGCTGCAGCGCGCCCCTACGTCCGCGCGTACAACCTTCAGTCCTTCTTGGCCACGTCGGGGAGGTTCTTCGACGTGGTGTCGACGAACGACACCTGTACCCCCTCGCTGATGCGGTGCTCGACCTCGGCCGCATCCCAGTTGGTCAGGCGCACGCAGCCGTGCGAGTGGGTCTTGCCCACGTGCTCGGGCTCGGGCGTGCCGTGGAGGCCGTAGTGCTCCTTGGAGAGGTCGATCCACACCAGCCCCACCGGGTTGTTGGGGCCGGGCCGGATCGTCGCCTTCACCTGCTTCGAGTCGGCGTCCCAGAACAGGTTGGGGTTGTAGTGGAAGACCGGGTTGCGCGACACCGCCGTGACCTTCCAGTCGCCGATCGGCAACGGGTCGTGCTCGCTGCCGGCGGAGACCGGCGCGAAGAACAGGAGGTCGTCGCCGTTCTCGACGACGAGGGTCGACTTCGACTTGGAGACGATGACGCGGACGGTGTCGGCGGCCGGCGTCTTCTGCGTCGGCACGGCGCGCACGTTCGGCACCCGGATCGTCTCGCCGGCGGCGAACCTGGCCTGCGGGTTGAGCGCGCGCAGGAAGTCGGGGGTCGAATGGAAGCGATCTGGTAGAACGGGCCCTGCGCGTCCTGCGGGGTGATGGTGTAAGGGATCACGGTCTGCGGCCCGCCGGCCGCCACCAGGTTCTGCCAGGTCACCGGATCGAGCTTGCCGGTCGTCGGCAGGTCGTGCGCCTCCTGGAAGGCGGCGAGCGCCTTGGTGGAGTTGGAGCCCTCTTTGCCGTCGATCACGCCGGGCGAGAAGTTGGCGCGGTCGAGCAGGATCTGGACGTCGGCGAGGCTCGGCGGATAGGCCGGCGCGGGGGCCGGCGCGGGATGCGGCGCCGGGGCCGGCGGGGCGGGCGCGGGCTGTGGAGCGGCAAGGGAGAACGCCGTCATGGCGGCGGCGAGCAGAGTCTGGGGACCGTTCATGGCATCTCCTCAAAGCGGGCGGCAGAGAGGCCGCCGCCAGCCCGGAATGCAACCGCCGGGCCAGAGGCGCGCCTAATACGCCCCGCCCAGCGTCTGCCCCCCGTCGATGACGATCACCGCGCCCGTGGTGTAGCGGGAGGCGTCGCCCGCCAGGTAGAGGGCGGCGCCGACCAGGTCCTCGGGCTGGCCCGTGCGGCGCTGCGGGATGGCGCTGAGAGCGCGCTCGCGCGCTTCCGGGGCGGACCACAGCGCCGCGCTGAAGCGGGTCTCGATGAGGCCGGGGGCGATGGCGTTGACCCGCACCTCCGGCGCCAGCTCGGCGGCGAGGGTGCGGGTGAGCATCAGGACGGCCGCCTTGCTGACGCCGTAGACGCCGAGGCCGGAGTGCGGCACGAGGCCGGCGACCGAGGCGACGTTGATCACGCTCGCCCCCGGGCGGCCGCGCATCCGCGGCACAACGGCGCGGACGGCGTGGACGTACCCCTTGACGTTGACCTCGAAGGTCTTGTCCCACTGCGCCTCGCCGGCTTCGAGGAGCGGCCCGAAATGGGGGTTGGTGGCGGCGTTGTTGACCAGGATGTCGATGCCGCCGAAGGCCTCTTCGGCCCGCGCGGCGAGCGCCTCGACGTCGGCGGCGCGGCCGGTGTGGCAGGCGACGGGGAGGGCCTCGCCGCCGGCGGCGCGGATGCGCTCCGCCACCGCCGTCAGGCCGTCGAGCTTGCGGCTCGCCAGCACCAGGCGCGCGCCGGCCGCGGCGAACGCTTGGGCGATCGCGGCGCCGATGCCGCGCGAGGCGCCGGTGACCACGGCGACCCTGCCGTCGAGGCCAAAAGTAGAGGGGGAGGTGTCTCTCATAGCGTGAGAACGATATCCTACTGGCCGCAGCACCTGCCGAGAGGAGACGCCATGCCGCGAATGCCGCGGATGCCGCGAATGCCGCGAATGCCGCGGACACTGCGAGGACCGGGAGCCCGGCGGTGAAGACGCGCCCCGTCTTTTTCGTCAAGTATTACGACAAGGGGTCGACGGTGATGGGCGCCGACCAGATCGCCGCGGGCCTCCGCGAGCGCGGCGTCGACGCGCGCTCGGTCTACCCCGTCGACTTGGCCGGCGTGCGCGACGCGATCCTGGTCTTCATCAAGACCTCGCAGGTCCACCACCTCCTGCTCGCCCGGGCGCGCCGCAACCGCACGGTGCTCGACGTGCAGGACACTGTGGTGTTCAAGCGGCGGATCAAGAACCGCCGCCTCTTCGACGGCCTGATCTTCAAGAACCGGCGGCAGCTCCAGGACTTCGCGCAGCCGGGCGCGGTCAACGGCCTGATCTATCACCAGTGGGACCCGCGCTACCGCCCGAACGAGGCCGGCGACCGCGAGCTGCGCATCGGCTACTTCGGCCTGCAACGCTCGCTGCCGCAGTGGGGGGAGATCCCCGGCGTCGCCTTCTTCGGCGGCGACTACTTCCGCCACGCGCTCGCTTTCAACTGCCATCTCTCGCTGCGCGAGCCGGGGCGCGAGTTCCTCTACAAGCCGAACTGCAAGGTGTCGACGGCGGCGGCCTGCCTGGCGAACCTGATCACCACGCGCGACGAGAGCACGGTCGAGCTCCTGGGGGAAGACTACCCGTTCTACGTCGACGGGACGCCGGCGGGGATCGCCGCCGGGCTCGACGCCGCGCGCGCCGCCTTCGGCGGCCCCGAGTGGCGGCGCGGCCTCGAGCGGATGCGCGCGGTGCGCGAGCGCACCGCGATGGAGCGCATCCTCGACGACTACCTCGACTTCTTCCGCGCCCTCCCCTGATATGCTTCCGGGCTCCAGGAGGCACTCATGGCCGTCGAGATCACGGGCAAGTACATCGGCAACCTCAAGGTCGCGCTGACCCACGGTCCCTCGGGGACAGAGCTCACCACCGTGCCGCCGGTGGACAACCAGGGGGACGGCAGCTCGTTCTCCCCCACCGACTTGGTCGCCACCGCGCTCGGC
>QHVW01000422.1 GCA_003223675.1 Acidobacteriota bacterium | reverse complement strand
ATCAATCCCAACACCGCCCAGTTCCTGGAAGGGAGCACCTACGATCAGCGCAACCAGGTGTTCGAGAATCTGGGCAACGGCAAGTTCCGCGAGGACAAGACCACGGGGATGGACGTGGTGCGGGTGAGCCGCGGGCTGGCGGTGGGCGACCTCGACGGCGACGGCGACCTGGACGTGGCGATCAACAATCTCAACGAGCCCTGCGAGGTCTACGAGAACGTGAGCGCGGGCGGCGCCGGAGGACATTGGCTGCAGGTGGATTTCGCCGCGCCCTCCGGCAACCGTTTCGGCATCGGCGCCCGCGTGGAGTTGGAGGCGGCGGGGCTCAAGAAGCAGATCCGCGACGTCAAGGCCGGCTCCTCCTACGCCTCCCAGAACGCGCTGACCCTCCACTTCGGGCTGGGCAAGGCGGAGAAGGTGGGCCGCCTCACCGTGAGGCGGCCCGGGAGGGTGCAGGTTTTCGAGGGGTTGCCGGCGGACCGGAAGATCGTGATCGAATAATTCCGATTACGACGCCCGCTTACGACGACCCCAGCTTCTCCAGATTCGCCTTCGCCACCGGATCGTTGGGCTTGATCGCCAGCACCTTCTGCAGGAGCTGGCGGGCTTCGTCCTTCTTGCCGTTGGTGGTGAGCAGGACGGCGAGGTCGCTCATCGCGGCGACGTGGTCTGGTTTGATCTGGAGGGTCTGGCGGAAGTCCTGCTCGGCACCGGGGAGGTCGCGGAGGGCCATCTTGATCGCTCCGCGCAGGTAGAGGAAGTCGGGGTTGCGGGGGGCGGAGCTCAGGGCGCCGTCGACCGCGTTGCGGGCGTCCTTGGGGCGCTTGGCGTTGAGGAGGGTCATCACCTCCGCCATCCGGGGGCGCGGATCCTTGGGCTGCAGCCGGATCTCCTGGCGGATCGCGCTGAGCGCGTCATCCACGTGGCCCTGGGCGGCCAGGGCCATCGCGGCCTGCAGATTGCGGCCCGTGGGATCCTCGGTGTCGCGCTGCTGCTCGTTGAGCCGCGCGGAGCTCGACTTCTGGGCGCTCTCGGCCTGGCGGAAGCGCTCCATCGACTTGTTCGCGTCGTCGCGCTGGCCGGCCGCGAGCTGGGCGCGGCTGAGGAGCTGCCACCCCTGGAGGCCGTCCGGGTTGAGCTGCGTGGCCCGGGTGAGCGCCGCGATGGCTTCGGGCCACTTCGAGCCCGCTACCAGGGCCCGCCCGTATTCGACCGCCAGGTCGGCCATCAGCGAGCGCTCGGACGGCGAGGAGGGCTCGCCGGCCAGCAGGTTGCGCGCGAACGGCTCCAGCACCGCGGCGGCGCTCGCCGGATTGCCGTCCTGGTAGTGGGCCTTGCTGAGCAGGACGGCCAGCGACGGATCGTCCCCCACCTTGCCGTTGAGCAGCTCGATGGCGGCTTTTGATTCGCCCACCGCGAGGTGGCCCATCGCGAGATACCGGCGGACGCTCAGATTCAGCCCCGGCGGGCCGTTCTGAAGCAGCGGCTCGAGCAGGGCCATCCCCTCGCGCGGCTTCTGCTGCATGAGCAGGAGGCGCCCGTGCAGCAGCCGGACGCGCGGATTGTCGTCCGCCAACCCTTGCAGCAGCTCCGTGGCCTCGGGAACGCGTTCGAGCTCCACGGCGTCGTAGGCGGCGGAGACGCGCGCCTCGACGTCGTCCGGATGGGCGAGCGCCCAGGGCCGCAACTGGAGATAGCTCTCTTCGAGCCGCCCCTGGCCGCCCAGCAGGAGGCCGAGATCGCGGGCGGCGGGGGAGCCCGGCGCCTTGGCCACGGCGAGCTTCAGGTACTTCTCGGCCTTCCCCGTCTGGTTCAACGCGAGCGCCGCGCGGGCGGCGTTCTGGAGGATCAGGGGCCCGGCCACCTCGGTCTCGGAGATGGGATCGAGGAGCTCCAGGGCGTCCTTCGGCCGGCCGGCCTGCAGGTAGAGCGAGCCCAGGAGAGCCAGGGCGGCAGGGTGCGCTCCCGGCTTCCTGAGCGGCTCCACCAGAGCGATGGCTCCCTGGAGATCCCCCTTCTGGGCCTTCTCCAGGGCGCTCTGGATCGTCTTCGCGACCTCGGGAGAGGGGGGCTCGAGCTTGGTCTGGGCCAGCAGCGGCAGGGCCAGGAGAGCGAGGGCGAGGAACGGCGGCAGGAAGTGCTTCTTCTTCATGGGTCCCTGTAGTGTACAGGTACAATGCGCGCGATGCTCCGCCGCGCGCTCCCGCTCCTCCTCGCCATTGCCCTCCTCGCCGCGGCTCCGCCGGCTCCCAAGCCGGTCTCACCGGAGGCGGCGGCGCTGCGCGGCCTCGGGCTCGCGCAGCTCGAAGACGAGCGGCCGGGCGAGGCCGCGGAGACCTTCCGCAAGCTGGCGAAGCTGACGCCGGACGATCCCCTCCCATACGCCGACCTCGCCGTCGCGGCCCTGCGCCTGCAGAAGAGCGACGAGGCCACGGCCGCCATCGCCCAGGCGCTGGCCAGGGCGCCGGGCCGGGCCGATCTCCTGTCGCTCCAAGGGGACACCCTGCAATGGAGCGGCAAGAGCGAGGAGGCGCTCGCCGCCTACCGCAAGGCCGCCGCGGCGGCGCCGGACCGGGTGGAGATCCAGTACGGGCTCTACCGTCTGGCCGGCCAGGGCGAGGGGCCCGAGGCGGAGGCGGCGCTCA
>QHVW01000212.1 GCA_003223675.1 Acidobacteriota bacterium | reverse complement strand
AGGCGGAGGGTCCGCTCGCCCAGCCCCACCGGACGCCAGCCGGCGGTGAGGAGCTCCCGCCGTTCCGCCGGATCGAGCCCCCCCTCGGGGCCGATCAGGAGGGCGCCGGAGGCCGCGGCGGCCGGCGGCCCCCATACCCCAGGGCCGGCGGCCTCAGTGTCCAGGAACCAGCGGGCCTCCGGGCCGGCCAGCCCGACCACCTCGCTCCAGGCGTGGGGGCCGGTGATCTCGGGGAGACGCGAGCGGTGGCACTGCTCGACGGCCGCCGCCGCCACCCGGCGCAGGCGGTCGAAGGTGATCGCCCCCAGCTCGCGCGGCGCCCGCGCCATGTTGGCGAAGCGGAAGGCGAACACCCCCACCTCGGTCCCCTTCTCGACCAGCCAGGACGCCCGCTCCGGCCGGCAGGTGGGGACGATCAGCTCCAGCCGGAGCGCCGGCTCGTGATCCGGCGCCGGCTCCCCCAGCGCCACCGTGGCGGACGTGCGATCCACCCGCTCCACCGTCCCCCACCGCGCCCGGCCCCGGCCGTCCACCACCCGCATCTCCTCCCCCACCGCCACCCGCCGCGCCCGGAAGAGGTGCTGATAGGCCTCCCCCTCGACGCGGGCCGTCGGAAGGTCGAAGCCGGCGGGGTCGATGAGGAGGGTGATCATGGCGAAATCCTATCCCACCCGGAACGCCACCCAGTCCCCCGCCTCCCGCCGGTCCTTCTCGATGAAGCCCAACCCGCGCATGCGGTCGAGCACCTGGCGCCCCCTCTCCTGGAGGATGCCCGAGAGGATCGCCTCGCCTCCGGGCCGCAGGAGGCGGACGAGGCCGGGCATCTCGGGGAGGATCTGCTCGGGCACCACGTTGACCAGGGCCAGGTCGAAAAGCGGGCGCTGGCGGACCGCCGCCAGCCGGCCGGCGAAGAGGCGGGGGTGGAGACCGTTCAGGGCGCTGTTGTCCCGGGCGTGGAAGGGGGCGGCGGGGTCGAGATCGAAGCCGGTCACCGATGCCGCGCCGAGCGCCAGGGCCGCGAAGGCCAGGACGCCGGTGCCGGTGCCCACATCGAGCACCCGCCGGCCCTGGAGGTCCGCGTCCTCCAGCAGCTCCAGGGCGAGCGCGGTGGATTCGTGGCTGCCGGTGCCGAAGGCGGCGCGGGCGGGCAGGCGGAGCAGACGCCTTCCTTCCGGAGCCTCGAACGGGGCATCGTCCGGTTCTCGGGGATCAAGAAAGAGGGTCCGTCCCACCGGGAACGGCCGGGCCCGCTCCCGCCAGGCCGCGAACCAGTCGGTGTCGGGGACGGTCTCCTCCCGCTCCAGCTCCACGCCGGGGAGCCTCTCCGCCGGCTCAGACTCCAGGGGGAACCAGGCCTCCAGGCGGACCCGGCCATCCGCATCGGTCGTGGATTGCACCCCGAGCGTGCCCGCCATCCACAAAAAGGCGACGGCGGATTCCTCCAGGTCGGGAGGGAGGGCGTAGATGCGCCGGAGGTGCGGCAATTGATCTCAACGCGTCCGCACGCGGCCGCTTTAGCCAAACAGATTCTTCACCCGCTCGATGACCCCCTTCTCCTCCTTCACCGGATGGCCGCCGAGCTCGGCGAGGCGGCGGAGAAGCTGCAGCTCCTCGGGGGAGAGATCGCGCGGCTGCGGCACCTCGACCTCCACGGAGACCACGTGGTCCCCCTTGCCGGCGCCGTCGAGACGGGGGATCCCCTGGCCGCGGAGGCGGAAGTCCCGCCCGTGCTGGGTGCCCGCGGGGATGTCGAGCGTCGACTTGCCGTGCAGGGTATCCACCTCGATCGAGGAGCCCAGCACCGCCTGCGGATAGCTGATCGTGGCCCGCGACAGCACCGTCGAGCCGTCGCGGCGGAACTGCTTGTGCGGACGGACCTGGAGCACCACGTAGAGGTCTCCGGGAGGGCCGCCCCGGCGGCCGTGCTCCCCCTCGCCCGCGAGCCGCAGACGGGCGCCGGTGTCGACGCCGGCCGGGATCTTGACCGTGATCGAGCGCTCCTCCTCCACCCGCCCCTCGCCCCGGCACTCGGTGCAGGGATCGCTGATCACCCGCCCCTCCCCCTGGCATTGCGGGCAGGTACGGGCGACCGTGAAGAACCCCTGGGTGAAGCGCACCTGTCCCCGGCCGCCGCACGCCTGGCAGACCGCGGGGGGCGCGCCGTTGGCGCTGCCGCTCCCCGAGCACTTGGGGCAGCTCTCCAGGCGCGGGATCCTGAGCGTCGTCTCGGTGCCGAAGGCCGCCTCCTCGAAGGTCAGCGTCAGGTCGTAGCGCAGGTCGGCCCCGCGGGTCATCCCATTGGCGCCCCCCCGCCGGCCGGCGCCGCCGAAGCCGAAGAGGTCGCCGAGGATGTCGGAGAAGTCGGCGAAGATCGTGGGATCGAACCCGCCCGCCCCCGCGCCCGACACTCCCTGATGGCCGAAGCGGTCGTAGCGCGCCCGCTTGTCGGCGTCGGAGAGCACGGCGTAGGCCTCGGCCGCCTCCTTGAAGCGCTCCTCGGCCTCCTTGTCCCCCGGGTTCTTGTCCGGATGATCGCGCACCGCGATCTTGCGGTAGGCCGACTTGATCTCCTGCTGGGAGGCGGTCTTGGTCACCGCCAGCACCTCGTAGTAATCGCGTTTCGCCATTCCTTCTAACCTTTCACCCCAGGCCGGAGCCGCCCGCCCGAGTGAGCATCACGTCGGAGAGGGTGCGGGAGACGGTGTTCAGATCGTAGATCGCGGCCTCCAGATCGGCGCGCTTTTCGGTGTTGAGCGCCACGCGCGCCTGCATCAGAGCCTCCTGGATCCGCTTGACGTCCCCGTCCTGCAGCACGTCGCGGAACTGGACGAAGACGCGGTCGTTGCTGTAGATCAGCCCCTCCAGGCGGTTCTTGAGCTGGCGGAGCTCGCGGCGCTCGAGGTCGGCCTGCGAGTTGCGGTCCGCCTCGTCGATCAGCCGCTGGACCTCGGCTTCGGAGAGCCCGCCCGCCGGGTTGATCTGGATGCTCTGCGAGAGGTTGGTCGCCATGTCCCGCGCCGATACGTTGACGATGCCGTTCGAGTCGATGGCGAAGGTCACCTCGATCTGCGGAACGCCGCGCGGGGCGGGCGGGATTCCCACCAGCTCGAAACGGCCGAGCGACTTGTTCTCCATCGCGAGCTGGCGCTCCCCCTGGACCACGTGGATCTGCACCGTGCTCTGGTTGTCCACCACGGTGGTGAAGATCTGCGTGTTCTTGGTGGGGATCGTCGAGTTGCGCTCGATCAGCTTGGTGAACAGCCCCCCTTGCGTCTCGACGCCGAGCGACAGGGGGGTGATGTCGAGCAGCACCAGGTCCTTGATGTCGCCGCGCAGGATGCCCCCCTGGATGGCGGCGCCCATGGCGACCACCTCGTCCGGGTTGATCTCGCGGTTGGGGCGGCGGCCGAAGATCCGCTCCACCGCCTGGGCCACCATCGGCGTGCGGGTCTGGCCGCCCACCAGCAGCACCTCGTCGATCTGGTCGGCGCGCAGGCCGGCGCCGGCGAGGGCGTCGCGGCAGGGGCCCTCGGTGCGCTCGACCAGGTCGCGCACCAGATCCTCGAACTGCGGCCGGGCGAGGGTGCGGGCGAGGTGGCGCGGGCCGGTGCGGTCGGCCGAGATGAACGGCAGGTTGATCGACGTCTCCTCGGTGGCGGAGAGCTCGCACTTGGCGCGCTCCGCCGCCTCCTTGAGCCGCTGGAGGGCCATGCGGTCCTCGCGCAGGTCGATCCCGGTCTCCTCCTCGAAGCCCGCCATCAGCCAATCCATGATCCGCTGGTCGAAGTCCTCGCCGCCGAGATAGGTGTCGCCCGAGGTCGAGCGCACCTCGAAGATCCCCTGCGAGAGCTGGAGGATCGAGATGTCGAACGTGCCGCCGCCCAGGTCGTAGACGGCGATCGTGCTGGCGCCCTTGCCCCCGGCCGGCTGGTCGAGCCCGTAGGCGAGCGCGGCGGCGGTGGGCTCGTTGAGGATGCGCACCACGTCCAGGCCGGCGATCTTGCCGGCGTCCTTGGTGGCCTGGCGCTGCGAGTCGTTGAAGTAGGCGGGGACGGTGATCACCGCCTCGCGCACCTCCTCCTGGAGCTGCTCCTCGACGAACTCCTTGACCTCGCGCAGCACCAGGGCCGAGATCTCCTCCGGGCTGTACTGGCGGTCGCGGATCTCGATCTTGAGGTCGCCGTTGACCGCCTCGACCAGGGTGTAGGGAAGGATGCTCCGCGCCCGGTCGATCTGCGGATCGCGGAACTTGCGGCCGATCAGGCGCTTGACCGCGAAGACGGTGTTCTGGGGGTTGGTGATCGCCTGGCGCTTGGCGATCTGCCCCACCAGGCGGTCCCCCTCCTCCGAGAAGGCCACGATGGACGCGGTCGTGCGGCTCCCCTCGCGGTTCGCCAGCACCACCGGCACGGTGGCCTCCACGATCGCGGCGCAACTGTTCGTCGTACCCAGGTCGATGCCGAGGATCTTGCTCATAAGCGATAACGGCCGAAGAAACTGCCTTATTGTACGCGGTTTGAGAAGAATCCGTAGGGGCGGCCCTGCGTGGCCGCCCTGGGAGGGGGGCGGCCGATCGATGATTCCCTCCCACCCAGGGCGGCCACGCAGGGCCGCCCCTACAAAAATCCGTTCTGGTTGGTGAGAGGGGCCCCTACAGCGCCGGCCCCTCCTCCCCGCCCGCCGGCCCCTGCGAGCCTTCCGAGCTCGCGGCGGCGGCCTCGGCGGGGACCGCGACCTTCACCATGGACGGCCGCACCAGCCGGTCGTGCATCTTGTAGCCGCGCCGCAGCTCGGCGACCACGGTGGGCACCTTCACGTCGCGGCTCTCCTCGCGCGACACCGCCTCGTGCAGGGTGGGGTCGAACGGCTGCCCCACCGCCGGCACCTCGACGGCCCCGAAGCGGCGCAGCAGGTCGGTCATCTGGCGGTGGATCATCTCGACACCGCGCTTGAGGTCCTCCGCCGACCCCTGGGCCGAGAGCGCCAGGTCGAGGTTGTCCGCCACGGTCAGCAGCTCGCGGACCGGCTCGATGAGCGCGTACTTCCTCATCTCCTGGCGCTCGCGCTCGGCGCGCTTGCGGTAGTTGTCGAAGTCCGCCAGGGTGCGCACCGAGCGGTCGCGGAGCTCCGCGATCTCCTGGCGGAGCTTCGCGATCTCCGCGGTGCCGGCCGGGTCGCTCGCGGCGGGGGCGTCCCCCCCGCGGTTGCCGGATTCCACCCCCTCGACCGCCGCCACCGCATCGCGCATGGCGGCCTCGAGATCCGTCGTCTGATCGTCCAGATCGAGCGCCACCTCAGGGGCGTCGCCCGCGTTTCGCATATCGTCTGCCATTCTCCATCCTCGCTCTCGTGGTCTTTCCGGTCTCAAATATAAAGGAATGGGGGTCGCTCGGGCATCATCTCCGGTCGGGATCGCTCGAGAAGGCCTCGGCGAGGGCCCGGCTCAGGGTCTCGCCCAGGAAGTGGACGAGCGGGATGATCGTCTCGTAGTCCATGCGCGAAGGGCCCAGGATGCCGAGGGTGCCGAGCGGGCGCTCGCCGGCGCCGTACGGGGTCGCCACCACGCTCAGCTCCAGGTCCGAGGTGAGCTCGCAGTCGGCGCCGATCAGCACCCGCACGCCGCCTCCCTGGATGCACCGATTCAGGATGCGTACCAGCCGTGCCTTGTCGGCGAAGGCGTCGATCATCCGGCGCACCCGCTGCACGTCCGCCATCTCGGGCTTGGCGAGCAGCATCGAGGTGCCGTCCACCACCACGCCCGGCGCGCCGTCGGCGGCGAGGCCGGCCTGGGCCAGCTCGATCGTGCGCGCCAGCATGCGGTCCATCTGCGCCTTCTCCTCGACCATCATGCGCACCAGCCGCTCGCGGATCTCGCGCAGGGTGAGGCCGGCGAAATTCTCCGTCAGATAGTTGGAGATGCGCACCAGCTCCTCGCGCCCGACCTCCTCCTCGGTCTCGATCACCTTGTTGTCGATGAACCCGGTCGAGGAGACCACCACGCAGAGGATCTTGCGGCCGGAGACCGGCACGAAGTCGATCGCCTTGAGCACCGTCTCGCCGATGGCCGGCGTGACCACCACCCCCACCTGGCTCGACAGCTCGGAGAGCAGGTGCGACGCCGTGCCGAGGAGCTGGTCGGCGCCGCCCACCCGCAGGTTCTCCTGGATGTAGCGCCGCTCCCTGGCGGGCACCGCGCGGTTCTCCATCATTGACTGGATGAACAGGTGGTAGGCCGCCGCCGTGGGCACCCGGCCGGCCGAGGTGTGCGGCTGCATCAGGTAGCCCCACTCCTCCAGGTCGGCCATGACGTTGCGGATGGTGGCCGCGGAGAGGCCGAAGTTGTGCTTCGCCACCGAGCGCGAGCTGACCGGCTCGGCGCTCAGGATATAGGTCAGGATCACGTCCTTCAGGATCTCGCGATCCCGCGCGCTCAGCGTGGCCTGATCTCTGGCGTCCGGCATGGCTTGACGGTCCCGAGGAATTAGCACTCTCGCCATGAGAGTGCTAACGAAGAATACCCTCCCGGCTCTTCCATGTCAAGGTGGCTATCCCTTAAACCACTGATAACAAGGGGGATTCGTATCTTCTTGCCAGCCCGGAAAGGAGGGGCTATCGTAGCACCGTGAGCGCTCCCCTGGCGGGTCTCCGCTTCTCCGTGGCCGGCGCCGGCCGGGTCGGATCGAGCCTGGCGCGCTGGGCCATGGCGGCGGGAGCGGAGCTGGTCCGGATCGCCAGCCGGCATCCCGGACGGGCGGCGTGGCCGGACGGCCCTCCCCTCGTGGACCTCGACGATCTCGCCACCGGCGGCCAGAACCTCCTCCTGATCGCGGTGGGAGACCCGGCGGTGCGGGAGGTGGCGGCGCGGCTCGCCGGCCGCCCCCAGGCGCGGGTCGTCCTCCACACCTCGGGGAGCCTGGACGCCTCGGCGCTCGCTCCCCTGCGGGAAGCGGGATCGAAGACCGGCTCGCTCCATCCGCTCAAGGCCTTCCCCCAGCCGCTCCCCGATCCGGCCGAGGCGCGGGGGATCTTCTTCGCCGTGGACGGCGACGCCGAGGCGCAGGAGCTGGCCTGCCGCCTGGCCGCCGCCTGGGGGGCGGTCGCCGCCGAGGTGCCGGCCGATGCGCGGCCGCTCTACCACTTCGCGGCCACCCTGGCGGCCGGCGGAGTGACCACCCTCCTGGCCGCCGCCGCCGAGATCGCCGGAAGCTTGAGCCTGCCGGAGGCGGTGATCCGGGGCTACCTGGAGCTCGCCCGCGGGGCCCTGGCCGGCGCCGCCCGCGCTCTCGACGAGAGAAGGCCGCTCGGCACGGCCATCACCGGCCCCGCCGCCCGCGGCGACCAGGCCACCCTGGAGCGCCATTTCGAGGCGCTGCGGGTCCTCGCCCCGGAGAAGCTCGCGCTGGCGGAGTCTCTGGTTCGGGAGACCCGCCGGCAGGCCCAGGTCGCCGAAATCGCCGAAATGAAGAAGAATTGACTACCGCCCGGCGATCTCGTCTATACTCTCTCCATGGCTGATCCCGTCCGCAAGCAGCCAGCCGGCGGGGTGCTGGATGACGATCCGTTCTTCTACGGATCGCGGTGGATATCGGTCCGCCTGCCCGACGGCAGGATCGTCGATCAACAGATCCCCCTGACGCCGGACGACCTTCTCGACCCCCAGCTCGGAGACCAGGTGACTCAGAGCGACAAGCATTTCGAGCTGGTGAACTGGCTGTTCCGTCTCCTGAAGCGTCACTTCGACTCGCGGGAGGACATCAAGATCACCGGTGACTTGAAGATGATCTGGGGGATTCCGAAGTTGTCCGAGCCGTCCCCGGACGTGGCCGTCATCCCGAAGATCCGCGACAAGCACAAAGAACGGGAAAGCTTCGACGTCCAGAAGGAGGGGACCCGGCCCTGCCTGATCATCGAGGTGGTCTCCTCGAAGGACGCGGAGACCCGCCGCAACGACTACGAAAACAAGGTCCAGAGACCCGGCGCCTCGACTATGAGAGAAAGGTCCCGGTCTACGAACGGGCCGGGATTCAGGAGTACCTGATCTACGATCCGCCCAGCTCGTATACCCAGGACCGCCTCCTGCTGACCGGCTACCGCTTGGGTGCGGATGGACGCTATGGCCGGATCGTGCCGGATTATCGCGGACTTCTCCGCTCCGCAACCACAGGTCTCCTCTTTGGCGTGGCTGAAGATGGACGGAAGCCTCTCGTCATCAAAGAGGTGCCCGGCAAGCGGCTGCTCACCTGGGAAGAGGCAGCAAAGGAAGCCGAGGAGCGGGCGCAAAGCGAGATCGAAGCCCGGAAGGCCGCCGAAGCCGAGCTTGTCCGGATCCGGGCAGAGCTTGAGCGTCTGAAGAATTCCTAACCTCCAGAGATGCCCGGTCGTAGCCCGGAATTTTCCCGTCGTATCCTTACGACGGTTCATCGTAAGCTTGCGACGGTTTTTCCCTGTTTACGACGATCTGCCTCCCGATACGACGGTCCATCGTAGCCTTACGACGGTTTTTCTCCGGCTGCGACGGCCTGCCTCCGGCTGCGACGGCCTGCCTCCGGCTACGACGGCCTGCCTCCCGGTACGACGGGCCGCCTCCCGGTACGGCGGTTTATCTCCGCGTACGACGATCTGCCTCCGGCTGCGACGGACCGCCTCCCGGTACGGCGTTCCGTCGTATGCTTATGATGGTTTGCCTCGGCTTGCGACGGTCCGCCTCCCCGTACGACGGTTTATCTCCCGGTACGACGGATTGCCTCCGGCTGCGACGGACCGTCGTACGCGGAGACGGACCGATTCCGGGATACGATGGCCGGCGTTGCCCAGAATTGACGCACCCCCGGGAGCGGGTGCTATGCTCCCCCTTCATTTCGCCCGGCGCTAAACCCGATGGTTTTTTTCAATTACAGCACGATGCAGATGGCGGCCAAGGTCGTGTACTACGGCCCGGGTCTCTGCGGCAAGACGACCAACCTCCACTACATCTACCAGCACACCGCCGGGGAGTCGCGCGGCGAGATGGTCTCCCTGGAGACGGAGACCGACCGTACCCTCTTTTTCGACCTGCTGCCCATCGACGTCGGCTCGATCGCCGGCTTCAACACCCGCATCCAGCTCTACACCGTGCCGGGCCAGGTCTTCTACAACACCACCCGCAAGCTGGTGCTCAAGGGGGTGGACGGCGTGGTCTTCGTGGCCGACTCGCAGCGGGCGATGCTGCAGGCCAACGTCGAGTCCTTCCGCAACCTGGAGGAGAACCTGGCGGAGATGGGGCTGGCGGTCGACACCCTCCCCCTGGTCCTCCAGTTCAACAAGCGCGACCTCGCCGACATCTGCTCGGTCGAGGAGATGAACGCCGCGCTCAACCGCCACAACTGGCCCCACTTCGAGGCCTCGGCGGTGACCGGGACGGGGGTGTTCGAGACCCTCAAGGGGATCTCGCGCTTCACCCTGATGTCGCTCAAGAAGCGGCTGGGCCGCAGCGAGCCGGCTCCGGCCCGCCCGGCGGCGCCGGCCCCCGCGAAGCCGGTGGGGGCGCCGCCCCCGCCGGCCGCGGCACCCCGGCCCGCAGCCGCGGCGCCCCCTCCGGCGACCTCCGGCTCGCACCCGCAGATCCCAGCCTCCGCACCCCCGGCAGCCTCCCGTCCGGCCGCAGCGGCGCCCCCGAAGCCCGCTTCCGCCGCCGCTCCCCCGAAGGCGCCGCCGGTGGGCAAGGGGCGCACCCTGGACGTATTGAGCGAGCTCGAGAAGCTCCGCAAGGAGGCGGCCGCGCCGCGCCCGTCGACGGGCCCGACTCCCGTCCGCCCGCCCGCCGCGGCCCCCGCGCCCGCCACCGGCGCCAACGGCCGCGGCGAGCTGTCGCGCAGCATCGAGCTGACGTTGCGCCGCGCCGACTTCCAGCGCGCCCGCCGGGTGCTGGTCAGCTTCCAGGTGGAGGACGACCAGCACCGGGTGATGGACGCCGTGCGGGACCTGGCGGTCGACATCAAGGACGCAGGGAACCTGGAGAAGATCCTCCTGCGCCTCAACATCGCTTTGAACGCCAAGGAATGAGAGGACGGGCATGAGGTGCCCCTTCTGCTCCGAGAGCCGCGACCGGGTGGTCGATTCGCGGGAGAGCCGCGACGGCGCCACCATCCGGCGCCGCCGGGAGTGCCTGAGCTGCGGCCGGCGCTTCACCTCCTACGAGCAGATTGAGGGCATCCCCTACATGGTCGTCAAGCACGACGGCACCCGTGAGGAGTTCAGCCGCAAGAAGCTCCTCGGCGGCCTGCTCAAGGCGTGCGAGAAGCGGCCGATCCCCCTGAAGAGGCTGGAGGCGATCGTCGACCAGGCCGAGTCGATGCTCAACGAGCAGGAGGACCGCGAGATCTCCACCCAGGAGATCGGCGCCTTCGTCATGGAGCGTCTGAAGGAGCTCGACCAGGTGGCCTACGTCCGCTTCGCCTCCGTCTATCGCCGGTTCGAGGACATCGACGCCTTCATGGACGTGGTCAAGTCGCTGCTCAAACCCTCTCATCAGGACCCCAAGGAGGCGTGAGACCGAGATGGCCGCCCGTTACGAATCCCTGTTCCTCATCTCCCGCTTCCAGGCCGAGCTCGACCGTCTCTTCCACGAGGCGATGCAGATGGGGGAGAACGACGTCCCCCTCGGCGAGTGGCAGCCGGCGATCGACGTCGTCGAGACGCCGGCGGCGATCCAGATCCTGGCGGAGCTGCCGGGCTTCGCCGCCTCCGAGCTGCGGATCGAGGTGCGCGGCACGCGCATCCTGATCACCGGTACCAAGTCGACCGCCCTGCCCGAGGCCCGGCAGGTCCGCTTCCACTGCCTGGAGCGCGGGCACGGCCGGTTCAGCCGCGAGATCCACGTCCTGTCGCCGGTCAACACCCATCAGGGGACGGCCCGCCTGCGGGACGGCCTCTTGATTTTGGAGCTCCCGAAAATACAAGATAAGCGGCAAGAGGCTCGGGTCTTGCATATCCAGGAGGCCGAGGAAACGCCTGAATGACCAGACCCCCAGGAGAGTCGCAGGACGAGGCGATCAAGATCCCTGACGTCCTCCCGGTCCTGCCGCTCAAGGACACCGTCGTCTTCCCCTATATCATCCTGCCGCTCTCGGTGGGCCGCGACAAGAGCGTGCTGGCGGTGGACCGCGCGCTCTCCGAGAGCCGCGTCATCATGCTGGTCGCCCAGCGCGACGCCGCCATGGACAACCCCGGCGAGGCCGACCTCTTCGAGGTGGGCACGGCGGCGGTGATCATGCGGATGCTCAAGCTGCCGGACGGCCGCATCCGCATCCTGGTGCAGGGGCTGGCGCGCGCCCGCGTGCAGCACATCAGCCAGATGGAGCCGTATCTCCAGGCGAAGATCGAGCGCATCGAGGAGCCGCGCCCGGCGGCGCCGTCGCTGGAGATCGAGGCCCTGGTGCGCAGCGTCAAGGAGAGCCTGGACCGCGCGGTGACGCTCGGCAAGGGGATCTCCCCCGAGGTGATGGTGATCGCCGCCAACCTGGAGGACCCGGGGCGGCTGGCCGACCTCGCCGCGAGCAACCTGGACCTCAAGCTCGCGGAGGCGCAGGCGATCCTGGAGACGATCGATCCCGTCGAGCGCCTGCGCCGCGTCAGCGATCAGCTCGTGCGCGAGATCCAGGTGCTCACCATGCAGCAGGAGATCTCCTCGCAGGCGCGCGGCGAGATCGATCGCAGCCAGCGCGAATATTTCCTGCGCCAGCAGCTCAAGGCGATCCAGCAGGAGCTGGGCGAAGGCGAGGAGCTGGCGGAGGAGATCGCCAACTATCGCAAGGCCGCCGAGGAGAAGCAGCTCCCCGAGGAGGCGCGCGAGGAGCTCGAGCGGCAGATCCGGCGCCTCGAGCGCAGCCACCCCGAGAGCGCCGAGACGCAGATCATCCGCACCTATCTCGACTGGCTGACGGCGCTTCCCTGGACCACCTACTCGGAGGACGATCTCGATCTCCAGCATGCCCAGCAGGTGCTCGACGAGGACCACTACGATCTCGAAAAGATCAAGGAGCGCATCCTCGAATACCTCGCCGTGCGCAAGCTGAAGCCGGACACCCGCGGCCCCATCCTCTGCTTCGTGGGCCCGCCCGGCGTCGGCAAGACCTCGCTCGGGCGATCGATCGCCCGCTCGCTCGGCCGCAAGTTCGTGCGCATCTCGCTCGGCGGCGTGCGCGACGAGGCGGAGGTCCGCGGCCATCGCCGCACCTACGTTGGAGCGCTCCCCGGCCGCATCGTCCAGGGGATCCGCCAGGCGGGAACGAGCAATCCGGTATTCGTGCTCGACGAGATCGACAAGATCGGCGCCGATTTCCGGGGCGACCCCTCCTCGGCGCTGCTGGAGGTGCTCGATCCGGAGCAGAACTGGAGCTTCGTCGATCACTATCTCGGCATCCCGTACGACCTTTCGAAGGTGATGTTCATCGCCACGGCGAACATGCTGGAGCCGATCCAGCCGGCGTTCCTCGACCGCATGGAGGTGATCCGGCTGACCGGCTACACGCAGGAGGAGAAGGTGCGCATCGCCCGTCTCCACCTGATCCCCAAGCAGACGAAGGAGAACGGGCTCACCCCCGAACAGATCGAATTCAGCGACGAGTCGATCGCCGCCGTCATCTCCGGCTACACCAAGGAGGCGGGGCTGCGCAATCTCGAGCGCGAGATCGCGGCGATCTGCCGCAAGGTGGCGGTGAAGGTGGCGCGCGGCGAGTCCGCGGGGATGGCGATCGATGCGGCCAAGGTCGAGGAATTCCTCGGTCCCCGCAAACATTTCGCCGAGGAATTGCTGAGCCGCGACCGCGTGGGCGTCGCCACCGGCCTCGCCTGGACGGCGGTGGGGGGCGACATCCTGTTCATCGAGGTGGTGGCGGTGCCCGGCAAAGGTCAGCTCCTGCTCACCGGCCAGCTCGGCGACGTGATGAAAGAATCGGCGCAGGCGGCGGTCTCCTACGCCCGCGCCTACGCCGCCACGCACGGGCTCGGCGACGATTTCTTCGCCAAGCACGACATGCACATCCACGTCCCCGCGGGCTCGATCCCCAAGGACGGCCCGTCGGCCGGCATCACGATCGGCACCGCGATCCTCTCCGTGCTCACCGGCAAACCGATCAACCGGCGGGTGGCGATGACCGGCGAGATCACCCTGCGCGGCGACGTGCTGCCGATCGGCGGCCTCAAGGAGAAGGCGCTCGCCGCCAAGCTGGCCGGCATCCACACGGTGATCGTTCCCAAGCTCAACCGGCGCGACCTTTCCGAGATCCCGGCGACGATCACCGACGGGCTCACCTTCCATTTCGTCGATCACATGGACGAGGTGCTGAAGCTGGCGCTGCTCGATCCCGACGAACGGCAGCCCGAAGTGACGCCCCAGGGCGAGCCGGCCGAGATCGCCAGCGAGCAGCCGCAGCCCGCCACGGTGTGACCCCTCCGCCCGCGGACGAAAACCGTCTGATCGATTGGCTCCGCCGCCGGACGGGTGGAGCTTTGATCGGCGATCTGATCGGCGATGATGCCGCGGTGCTGCCGGCGGGCTCTTTCGTCGTGACGGTCGATCATCAGATCGCCGGCATTCATTTTCCACCCGGCCTCGATCTGGCGCTCGCGGCCCGGCGGCTCCTGGCGGTGAACCTTTCCGATCTCGCGGCGATGGGGGCGCGTCCCGCCTACGCCTTCCTGGCTCTCGCGGCTCCCCCCGGATTCGATCACCGGCGATTCTTCACCGCGCTCCTCGCCGCCTGCCGCCGCCACGGGCTCACCCTCGCGGGCGGCGACCTGGCGCGCCATTCCGTGCTCACCACGAGCCTCACCCTGCTCGGAACGAAAGAGGAGACCGCGCGCTGGCTCACCCGGAGCGGCGCGCGTCCCGGGCACGCCCTCTGGCTGGGCGGAACGATCGGCGAATCCGCCGCCGGACGGATCCTGATCGAACGCGGCGCGCCGCAAGCAGCTTCCGCTTCCTTGCGGCGCGCGATGAGAAAAGCGATGCGCCGCCATCTCCAGCCCACGCCACAGCTCGCCTTGGGCCATTGGCTCGGGCGCCAGCAGGAGGGCGCGGCGATGGACGTTTCCGACGGCTTGGCGCGCGATCTCCACCGCCTCTGCCGGGCGAGCGGCGTGGGAGCGGAGGTCGACGCCGCGGCGCTTCCATTCACAGATCGCTTCAGGATGCTGTGTGAAGCCATTGGCGCCGATCCGCTCGCGCTCGCCCTCGGCGGTGGTGAGGATTACGTGCTTCTGTTCACCCTCCCGGAAGGGATCGCGCCGCCGGAGCCGGGGGCGCGGCGCATCGGCGGGATCACGAAGGGCCAACGCCTGGTGCTGCTGCGGGAGGGAAAACACACCGCTCTTCCGGACGCCGGTTGGGATCATCTCGCGCAGAAATGAAAAACCCCGGCCGGGGCCGGGGCCTCTTCGCGGCTCTCGCGCGGATCGATCAGCGGAAGAGCTTCTGCAGGCTGTCGACGAATCCCTTGAAACGCTTTTCGAGATTCTGCTGCGCCTTCTCGATCTGCTTCAGACGCTGCGCGATCATACCGCCGCCCTCACCCGCGGCCGACGCGGGAGGACGGCCCGGCGGACGGCCCGGAGGACGGCCCGGCGGACGACCCGGACGGCCCGGACGGCGGCCAGGGCCAGCCTTCTTGGCGGCGCCGCTCCCCTTCTTGCGGCCACCGCGGCCGCTCTCGGAACGGAGCTGGCGGAACACGTCCACCGCTTGCGGATAGAAACGGCGCGCGCGGCCCTTGCCTTCGCTCGGCAGGCGGTCGGCATGCATACGCACATAGCGAACCAGCGTGGGATAGGAAATACCGGTCGTCTCGCTGATCTGGGTGAGCGTCAACAGATTGCCGGAGGCGGACTTCGCCGGACGCCCCGGGCCACGGCCGGAGCCGGCGGCCTTGCGGCCTCCCGCGCGCTTGGCGGCGGCGCCGCGCGGCGCCGCGGCGGCAGCGGCGGGCTTGCGTCCACGCCGGCCGGCCGGAGCGGCCTTGGCGGCGCGAGGGGGACGGCCCGGACCGCGCTTGCTGGCGGCCGGACGCTCGGCGCGCGCCGAAGCGTCCTTGCGCGGACGGCCCCGCTTGCCGGCGTTCTCGGTCTTGATCTCATCGAAAACGGGGAGCGCGCTCTCGGGATAACGCTGCTTGCGGCCCTGCCCGACCGAAGGGATCCGGTCCTGATACATCTTTTTGTAACGCTGCAGGGTGGGCATGGAAATGCTGCTCTTCTGGGAAATCTCGGAGAGGGTGTAGAGCTTTTCGTCCGCGGAATCGCCGCGGCGCTGAGCTTCGGGTTCGGCCATATTGCCTCCTCGGGTAAGATCTGAAAGTGAGTGGATAGAACTGGACCTTTTTCCAAAACCGGCCTCATTATCAAAAAGGAAACCGGACATGTCAATAGTTTCGGGGGAAAAAGCTCTCAAAAAGAGGGATTTTCCAGAGCCTGCGGCTTCGATCGGGAGAAAAGGGCCTGTTTCAGCGAACGCTCCGGGATGCTCCCGATCACGCTCAGCGCCACTTCCGGGCCAGCTCCAGCTCGCGGATGAAATAAGAGATCGACTGCGGAGAGACGCCGAGGCGGGCTGCCGCCGCGGCCCGATTGCCCGCGCATTCGTCCAGCGCCTCGCTGACGATCTGGCGCCGGAAGGCGCGGACGCGCTGGTGATAGGAGCCCACGGGCGTTTCGATTTGCGCCGCCGGCAGCTCCAGGTGCTGCGGACCGATCACGGCGCCTTCGGCCAGCGTGGCGGCGACGGCGAGCACGTTTTCGAGCTCGCGGATGTTGCCCGGCCAGGCGTAGGAGAGCAATCGCGCCCGCGCCTTCGGGTCGAGCCGCGCCGGCGTCTGGCACCGGTCGAGGATCCGCTCGGCGATCTGCAACAGATCATCCCCGCGCTCCCGCAGCGGCGGCATCACCACGCAGCCGACGCGCAGGCGATAGTAAAGATCGCGGCGGAACGATCCCGCTTCGATCATCGCCGCGAGGTCGCGATGGGTGGCGGCGAGCACGCGCACGTCCACCCGCCGCACCTCGCTCTCTCCCACCCGGCGGATCTCCCCTTCCTGCAGCACGCGCAGCAGGAGCCCCTGCGCGTTGAGCGGCAGATCGCCGATCTCGTCGAGGAGCACGGTGCCGCCGTGCGCGGTTTCGAACACCCCTTTGCGATCGCGGTCGGCGCCGGTGAACGCGCCGCGCACGTGACCGAAAAGGTCGGAGAGCAGCAATGTTTCAGAAAGGGCGGCGCAGTTCACGGCCATGAACGGCCGGCCGGCGCGGGAGCTCCGGCGGTGGAGGCGGCGGGCCGCCAGCTCCTTGCCCGTGCCGCTCTCACCCAGGATCAACACCGGCAGCTTGCCCGTCGCGAGCCGGTCCAGACGGTCGAGCGCGGCGAGCAGCCTTGAGCTCTCGCCCACGAAATCCCCGGTGTTTCGTGTGGTCGCAGGAGGCGGCGCGGCGGTCTCCTCCGCGGACGGTCGGCGCGCGAATTCCTGAATCATCCAGGCGACCAGCATCCAGGGACCGCCGTCCCGCGCCTCCAATCGTTCGGCGTAAGGTACGGCGCCGATCTTTCGAAAGGTATCGATCGCCTCCCGCCGCCACGGCGCCGGCGCGGAGCCGGGCGAGAGGATGTCGAGGTCGAGCACCAGCCGGGCGGCCCGGAAGGGGCTCAAGGCCGTGAGCGGCTCCCAATCGCGGGCCGGCGGCTGGCCGCCCGCGAGGAGCGCGCTCCAGAGCGGCTCCAGGGGGGAGCCGGCCGCCTCGCCGCGAGCGCCTTCGAGGTCCCCCGCCAGCGCCCGCACGGCGGGACGCTCCTCGGGCTCGAGCTCGCCGAGCGTGCCCGCCGGCACCCCGGCCAGCTCCCGGGCGGCCTCCGCCGGCCGCTCCAGCCACCCCAGGGCGCGAGCCGCCAGGAGGCGCAGCTCGGCGGCCCGCCAACGGAGCCGCCGGCGCGCCAGCTCTTCCAGCGCCTCACGGCAGACGGCGAGCGCCGCCGCCGGCCGCCCCAGCGTCATCTCATAGCGGGCCCACAGCTCGGCGTCCTGGGCGAGGCCCCGCAGGTTGCCGGAGAGGCGGTTCTCGCTCTCCGAGCGGGCGGCGATCTCGCGCACGCCGTCCGTCCGCCCCTGGCGGATCCGGATCTCGGCCACGTTGTAGAGGGCGAGGGTCGATTTGCGCGGACCGTCGCAGCCCCCCTCCAGCCGCGCGGCGTGCAGGAAGGCGCGCTCGGCCCCGGCGAGGTCGCCGCGGCGGGCGCGGGCGAAGCCGAGGTCGTTCCACAGACCCGCCGCCTGGCGCCGGGTCAGCCGCCGCCGGCCGGCGCGGATCGCCCGCGCCGCCGCGGCCGCCGCGCCGTCCAGGTCCCCCGCGTCGCCCGCCCGGAGAGCCCGGAGCTGGTGCCAGCGCCAGGCGAGGCCGGGATCGTCCAGCGCGCCCCGGGAGGACTCCAGAAAGCGCTCCAGAGCCTCGGTGTCCCCGCGGTC
>QHVW01000421.1 GCA_003223675.1 Acidobacteriota bacterium | reverse complement strand
CTCAGCCCGGAGCGGGAGGAGCTCGTGGGCGCCACGATCCGCAACTGGATCGAGGATCTCTCCACCCGCCCTCTGGAAGAGGAGGGCCTGGGGGTGGAGCCGGTTCCCGAGACGGCGCCCCGCCTGGTCTGCGTGCCCGCCGAGGACTTGGCGGACGAGTTGGTGGGGCACATGCTCGCGCAGCTCGCGGCGGGAGGTGGTGAGACGCCACCCGTGCTGGAGCACGACCTGCCGCGCTCGGAGGTGCTGAGCCGTCTGGCCGAGCTCGGCGCCGAGCAGGTCTTCCTCTCGGTGCTGGCGCCGTATTCGTATACCCAGGTGCGCGAGCTCTGCCGCGATCTGCGGGCCCATTTCCCGGGATTGCGGATCGTGGTGGCGCTGTGGGACCTCCGCGCCGAGGCCGAGCGGTACCGGCGGCGCCTGACCGCGGCGGGCGCCGACGAGGTCGTGTCCACGCTGCAGGAGGCGGTGCGTGCCGTCCGGACCGCGCCGGCGCGGGCTTCCGATCCGGTGGTCCTCGCCGTGGAGCTGGGGCGGGAGCTCCGCGACGGCGATCTCCAGCGGGCCGAGGCGCTGCTGGACGAGGCCGGGCCGAAGATCCCTCTGGAGACTCTCGTGCTCGACGTGCTGCGGCCGGCGCTGGCGGCGTTGCGCCGGGACGCCATGGCGGGCCGGATCGCCGCCGGCGTGGAGCGGCTCGCCCATGCCCTTCTGCGCGACCGGCTCGCCGTGCTGGGAGAGATGGCGCCGCAGGGGCAGGGCTACCGGGCCCTGGCCCTCCCCGCGCCCGGGGAGGAGCCGGAGACGGACCAGCTGATCCTCACGCTCCTCATGCGCCAGGCGGGCTGGAACGTCGTCCATCTCGCCCAGCTTCCGGACGAGGGGCTGGAGGAGGCGGTCGCCTCGGTGCAGCCGCACGTGATCCTTTTCTCGGCGACGCTCGCGCCGGGCGCGGGCCGGCTGCTGGGCCTCGCGGAGGAGCTCCGCGGCGAGCATCCGGAGCTCCTCTTCGTCCTCGACGGCCCGGGGTTTCGCCCCGCGGCCGTGCCGCGGCTGGGCGGTGCGGCCCTCCTCGCCGGCGCCGATGTCCGGAAGACGCTGATGGCGATCGAAAGGCGGCTGCCTCCGTTGCCGGTGAACGAGGGGCCCCCTCTCGCGAGAATGCCGAAAGCTGACCAGCCCACCGAAATGGCACGTTCTTCGTAGGGGCGGCCCTATGTGGCCGCCCTGGGCGGGGGTTTTGCTGGATCGCAGATTCCCACCACCCAGGGCGGCCACATAGGGCCGCCCCTACATCAGACCCGCCAGAAAGGAGAATGCGACCACCCTCACCCCCCGCTCCCGCCAGAAACCCGCCTCTTCCTCGGAGATCTCTCCGGACGCCAGCACCGTCCGCAGCCGCCGGAACGGCAGGCGCCCTCTCCTCCCCCTCCCCACCCGCGCCCGCAGGTCGGCGATCTCTGCGGGGGTGCCATGGAACGTCGTCGGCCGCACCCAGGCGGCGGTGGCGGCGCGGAGCGCCGGATCGGGCTCCAGCACCACAACGGCGCCGGAGAGGGTCGCCCAGGCCATCATCGTCCGCTCCAGGGGATCTTCGAGCGGTCCGCCGAGGACCACGATCTCGCGCGTCCCCGCCTCTCCGATCAACCCCTGAAGCCGTTCTCCCGCTGCGACGATCTCCCCCATCGCCCATGTCACCGGCCGGCCTTCCAGGATCACGACTGCTCCAGCCAAGCCCCCCCGGTCAGGGGGAGGAGGGCGATGGGAGGAGGATGTGGCTTCGATCTCGAGGCCCCGGCGCTCAATCCACCAGGAATCCTCTCTCCCCCCATTCGGCGCCGACACCAGACCCGCCGCCTGGACCGCCAGATCCAGGATCACGGATTCCGGGCGTGCGTCGTATCGGAAGGCCGCGCGGGAGCCGGCGGGCAGAGTGAAGAGGCTCTCCCGCCAGCGCTCCATCCAGCCGGCCAGCTCCCGCCAGGGGTGCCAGACCCAGTCCCACCCCTCGGCGCGGAAGAGCCAGGGCTCCTCAGGGTCCGTGGCGGCGCGTTGGAGCAACGCGGCGGAGAGGCTCGGAGGCGGGGCCACGGCGATGCGGGGTTTTGGGGCCCCCGTCAGCTCACGGCGGCCGTCTTCATCACCGAGGAGATCTTCTGCTCGATCACCGGCTTCATCAGGCTGGCCGGAGGCTTGAGATGGGCCCGGCCCACCAGCCGGCCATCCTCCAGGGCGATGGTCGCGGTCGCGCCGGGACCGGAGAGGTGCATCACGTCCCCCTCCCAGCGCCATTTCAACATGCCGCCCGGGAACTCCTGCTTGAGACCGGCGTCGAGAGCAGACCGGATCTCTTCCATGGACGACTTCGTGGTGCTCACCTCGATGGTCAAGTCGCTCATGCGCGGAAAGCTACCACAATGGCCCCGGGACTTTTCCCGCCCGAATCCTTGTTCCCGAGATGGAGCCTGCCTGGATGAGGTACTCTTGGACTGTTTCGAGGGGAAGGCCATGAAGATCCGACACATCCTCGTCATCCTCCTGCTGGCCGCCGCGGCGGCCCGGCCGGGAGGGGCCCAGACCATCGCCGATCCCAAGCTCTTCAACGAAAGTCTCAAGGCGGCGGCCGAAGCGGTCAAGCAGTACGGGATCCCGGACGACCAGGAGCGGCTCGCGCGGGTCACCCGCATCGGCTACGAGCTCGCCCAGCAGTCCGACTACCAGAAGTACCCCTTCGTCTTCGGCATCGTGAAGATGCCCGAGCCCAACGCCTTCGCGCTGCCGGCCGGACCTCGGCCACGAGATCGGCCACGTCGTCCACGAGCACGCCATCCACATGCAGCGCCGGCAGACGCTGATGACCGTGCTCGGCAACCTGCTGGTGGCGGGGGTCGCCCTCGGCGAGTCGCGGGGCGGCAGCCATCTCCCCTCGGCGCAGGCGCCCTACGATCCGCGCGTCGGCTACGCGGATCCGAACGGCAACCTGATCCAGGGCGCGGCGGCGGCCAGCCTGGTGGTCAGCGAGCTGCTGTTGCGCAGCTACAGCCGCGACAACGAGGACGAGGCGGACAAGGAGGGGCAGAGCCTGTCCTCGGCGGCCGGCTACAGCCCGGACGGCGCCCGCCGGCTCTGGGACCTGATGAACAGCCGCGCTCCGCAGCTCAAGGAGTACGGCTACTGGCAGACCCACCCCTTCTCCGACGTGCGGCAGCGCGCCGCGGAGGCCCGCAAGGGGACCTGGACGGTCCAGGCCCGGAAGTCCGCGGACGACTACCGCAAGCGCACCCAGGCGGCCCTGGTCGCCTACATGCGCCAGACTCACGGCAAGCCGGACCCGGCGGTGACCGACTTCGTCAAGCAGGCCGTCCTCTCCTCCTGGCCGCAGGGGAAGGAATCGGACGCCCTGCGCCTCGAGAAGCTCCACAAGCGCCGCGACGACGAGCTCGCGCGCCCGGTGCTGTCGCGCGACTACGGCGCCGTCCTCAAGATGTACCGCAAGGAGCTGGCGGAGGTGAAGACGGTCGAGCCCAAGAGCGACCTGATCTCCGCGCTCGACGGCGAGATCTCGGACCTGGAGGCCAAGCGCAAGGATCTCTATCCGCGCGCGGTCAAGATCCTCGACGGCGGCGTCTACGAGACCTCGTTCCTGGAGAGCTTCCTCTCGAACTTCCCCGAGGCCACGCAGGTGCCCGGGGTGGCCCTGGCCCTGGGCGACGCCTACGCCCGTCTGGGCAACCGGACCGAGGCGGTGACGCAATACCTCAAGGCCTGGCAGTCCGGTCCGCAGAGCGCGGAGGGGAAGCGCGCCGCCGCGGGGTTGCGCATCCTCGCACCCAACCTCCAGGAGCTCGCCGCCCTCCAGCAGATGGCCGAGCAGACCCAGGACCCCGAGCTCAAGCACCTGGCCGACGAGCGCCTCTCCACCATCGCCAGGTCCTACGACGACATCAAGAACGGCGCCGAGTACCTGCGCCGCTATCCCGAGGGTCCCTACGTCGTGCCGGTGATCGAGCGGCTGAACGTGCTCGCCGACAACCTCTACGGCGAGGTCGTCCTCTACCGCAGCGTGGGGGACACGATCAAGGCCATGGAGCGGATCAACAAGATCCTCACCGACGCCCCCCTCTCCCCCGCCGCCGCCAAGCTCCGCGATCAGGCGGTGCTGGAGGCGAAGGCGGGGTAGGGCCGGAGAGAGCGAGGCGAGAGCTAGTACGACGTCAACCTAAAAATGAGGGGATCTGTAGGGGCGGCCCTTCTGGGTTGACGAAGCACACCCGCCGACCCGGGGGTCGGAGCTTCCGACCCGGACAGCGGCGGAGACGCCCCGCGGGTCGCCTCCTCGGACCCGTGGGTCCGGACCTGCGACCCGCGGGTCCAAAACGGCACAGATCGGGTCGGAATGGGCATGAGCCGGGTCGGAAGCAGCGACCCACGGGTCCAAAACGGCACAGACCGGGTCGGGAGCAGCGACCCATGGGTCGGCGGCGGCGCTGAGCGGGTCGACAGCGTCACAAGGCGGGTCGGAAGCGGTGACCCGCGGGTCCGGAGAGGCGACCCTGAGGGCGGCGCATTCCTACCCGGGCGGTTTTTCCACCCGCCGCAGGCTTGGTGGGCGGTGGCGCCGCCTCGCCGCTCCGCGATCTCTCGTTCCAAATCGTCCCAATCCAGCAGAGGCTCTCCGGATTCCACGATTCGCTTCCGGATCTCCCAGAGCCTGCGGCCCAACTGGGTTCGAGGTCGGAATTCCTCTTCCGGCGGACTTGAGACGATGGAAGGCTGCTTTTTACAGGCCACCTACATCTCCTCGACCAGCTTCCCGTCGCGGAGCGAAAACGTCAGCGCCGCCGGCATCATCGCCGTGCGGGCCGAGGCGGAGCGGCTCCCCTGAAGATGGATCTTGCCGCCGGAGATGGTGAACGACTGCGCCCGGACCTGGTATCCCAGGAGGGCGGTCGCCAGCGTGACGATCCGGTCCCCCCGCCAGGCCGCAACCACGAGATAGGCCTGCTGGAGCGGATCGCCCGGGTTCTTGGTCAGCAGCAGGGCCGTCTCGGGAGCGCCGTCGCCGTCGAGATCGCCGGTCGCCCTCTCCGGCCCCAGCACCACGACCGGCGGCCC
>QHVW01000420.1 GCA_003223675.1 Acidobacteriota bacterium | reverse complement strand
CAGGATGGGATGGCAAGAACGATCGACGGGTAATCCGTAGATTTACCGCTCTTTCTTCGGCAAAGCGCGGCTCCGCAAGAAGGAAGCGTCACGTTTTCCCGATACGACAGATCGTCGTATGATTACGGCGTTCCGTCGCAGGCGGAGATAAACCGTCGTACGGGGAGGCAGACCGTCCTAAGGTTACGACGGACCGTCGCAGCCGGAGACAGATCGTCGTACAGGGAGGCGGACCATCGTATCGATACGACGGTCCGCCGTACGTGGAGAAAAACCGTCGTACGCGGAGGCAGACCGTCGTAAGGTTACGACGGACCATCGTAGCCGGAGGCAGGCCGTCGTACGTGGAGATGGACCGTCGTAGCCGGAGGCGGATCGTCGCAACGATACGACGGTCCGTCGTACGCGGAGAAAAACCGTCGTACGCGGAGGCAGACCATCGCAAGGTTACGACGGGCCGTCGTAACCGGAGGCGGGCCGTCGTAGCGGGAGGCAGACCGTCGTAGCGATACGGCGGCTCAGAGCGGGATCCGGCTCTCAGCCTCGGCGGCGAAGGGGTCGTCCGTGAGCCCCCGGCGCTGGCGGAGCAGGGCGGCGTGGGCGATCATGGCCGCGTTGTCCCCGGAGTAGATCAACGGGACGAGGCGGAGATCGATGCCGTGGCGCTCGGCCCAGACCGGAAGCTCGCGCCGCAGCAGACGGTTGGCGGCGGCGCCGCCGGAGACGGCGAGCAGCGAGAAGGGGCGCCGCTCGTGGAGGCGCTCCAGGCGGTCGAGCACCTGGCCCACGGCGGACTCGCGGAAGGCGGCGAGGAGGTCGAGCACGGCCTGCGGCGGCTCGCCGCTCATCCCGAGATCAGCCCCGAGGTCGATCGGTCCCAGAATCCGCTCCAGGCGCTCGATCTCCAGGAGAGCCTGGCTCTTCAATCCCGAATACGAGAAGTCGAGCGTCTCACCGAAGCGGGAGACCGGGAAGCGCTGGGCCCCCGGGGTGCCCCGCTCGGCCAGCTCGTCCACCTTCGGCCCCTGGGGATAGAGGAGGCCGAGCCGCTTTCCCACCTTGTCGAAGACCTCGCCGATGGCGTCGTCCCGGGTCTCGGCGAGGGTGGAGACGGCACCCTCCTCGACCGCGAACAGGGAGCTGTGCCCGCCGGAGAGGACGAGGCCCAGGAAGCGGTCCGGCGGGAGATCCGGAGGCCGGGGATCGCCCGGCGGCCGCAGGAACGGCGAGTAGAGGTGCCCCTCCAGGTGGTGGACGGCGTGGAAGGGGCGGCCACCGGCGAAGGCGATCGCCTTGCCGATCGAAAGGCCGACGAGGAGGGCGCCCACCAGCCCCGGGCCGCGCGTGGCCGCCACCACCTCGATCTCCCGGATGGAGATGCCGGCCCGCGCGAGCGCCTCGCCGCTCACCGCTGGCCAGTTGGCCAGGTGCTCGCGCGAGGCGATCTCGGGTACCACGCCGCCATACGGCCGGTGCGCCGCGAGCTGGCTCGACACCACCGACGACAGCACCCGCCCCTCGCCATCGAGGACGGCGCAGGCGGTGTCGTCGCAGGAGGTCTCGATGCCGAGGACGAGCGGGTGCGCCATGGCGGAGAGTCTACCGCTTCACCTCCACCTTTCCCGTATCCTCCAGCAGCCGCACCCCCGCCGCCTCCGCCTGTTTCCGGAACGCGGCGACGCCGGTATCGAAGAAGCGGTTGACGTCGGCCAGGACGGCGTCGACCGCCTGATCCGCCAGGCGGATGTACTCCCGGTGGGTGGGGCTCGGCGGCGACCAGGAGGAGAGGACGTAGCCGGCGGCATAGCTGACCTTGGAGAGGACGTCCGTCTCCGGCTGGATGCCCACCGCGTCGTACGGGACCCACAGCCGGCGCTCCAGCTTGTCCAGATCCCCTTTCAGCTTGTTGGCGGATTCGACCAGCGGATCCGGTTTGGCGCCGGGCTCGGGAGCCGCGTCCTTCTTCCGGCTCTGGATCTTGGCCGTCACCGCGTCGACGTCCGAGCGGGTGGTACGGATGCGGTCGACCGCCTGGGCCAGCGCCTCGTTCAGGGCCCGCATGTGCTGCACGGCCTCGTCGCGGGCGCGCCAGCCCTCCTCGGTATTTTTCGACCGGGGATCGGCCACCACCTGGACGGTCCCCCGGGATTCCTGGTCCCCCATCTTCACCGTCACGGTGTAGGTGCCGGGGGGGACCTCGACGCCGGACGAGGCGTGCGGCTGAGGGGGCTTCTCGCTCGGGAACGGCCTGGGCGCGTCGGTGGTCAGGTCCCACACGGCGCGATTCACCCCCTGCTTCGCGGGGGCGGTGAAGGTGCGGATCGTCTTGCCGGCGGCATTGGCGACGCGGATCTCGACCTCCGGCGGCTTCCCCTCCTCCTTCTTCTCGGGCTCCGTCCCTTCTTTCCCTTTGACCGCCGCGCTCGCCGCGGGCGCGCCGCCGGGGCCGGGGCTCTCGCTGGCCGCGAGCTCCTGGGCGCTCTGCGGCAGGCCCGCCACCGGCCGGCCCTCCTCCTGTTTGAGGCGGAGCTCCCGCTCGGCGGTCTTGCGCTCGCGCTCCTTCTTCTCGTCGGGGTAGGGAAGCCCCTTGCCGCTCAGCGAGAAGGTGAGGATCGCCCCGTAGGGCTCACCCTCCCCCCGGAACTCGCCGGAGCCGAACGCCACGCCGCCCGGCTCCGGCGCCTGCCAGTGCTGCTGGGCGGGGCCCGCCGCATAGAGATGGAGCGGCTCCGCCAGCGTCTTCTCGCTGATCGCGCGCAGCGGCCGGATGTCGTCGATGACGTAGATCGACCGGCCGTGGGTGGCGATCACCAGGTCGAGCTCGCGCGGCTGGATGGCCAGCCCCATCACCGGCGCCGGCGGCACGCCGTGGCTCCACCTCATCCACCGGGCGCCGCCGTCGTTGGAGACCCAGAGGCCGAATTCGGTGCCGAGGAAGAGGAGGTCGCGGTTCCCCGGGTCCTGCTCGATCACGTGGGCGTTGCCCCGCAGGTCCGCGGTCGCCAAGCTCTTCCAGGTCTTGCCGTAGTCGCCGGTGCGATAGATGTAGGTCTTGAGGTCCTCGCGGCGGTGGTTGTCGAACACCACGAAGGCCGAGCCGGCGTCGAATTTCGAGGCCAGGACGTGGGGGATCCAGGTGTTGGCCGGCACCCCGGGGACGTTCTTCTCGACGCTCGTCCAGGTCTTGCCGCCGTCGCGGGTCACGTGCAGGCGGCCGTCGTCCGACCCCGTCCAGATCACCCCCTTCTGCACCGGGCTGGGGGCGATGGTGAGGAGGGTGGTGTAGTTCTCGGCGTAGCTCGCGTCGGGGGTGAGGCCGCCGCTCTGGTCCTGGTGCTGCCAGTCGGGGTTGTTGGTGGTGAGGTCCGGGCTGATGACCGTCCAGGTCTCCCCCCGGTCGGTCGACTTGTGGACGAATTGGCTGCCGGAGTAGATCACGCTGGCATCGAGCGGATCGGTGGCGAAGGCGGCGTTCCAGTTGAAGCGGAGCCTCGTCCCGTCGGGCGGGCTCGGTTTGATGGCGCGCCCCTCGCCGGTCCGCAGGTCGAAGCGGAGCAGGTTGCCCCCCTGCCACTCGCTGTAGACGTAGTTGGGGTCCCCCGGGTCCGGCCGCGTCTCGAAACCGTCGCCGTTCACCAGGTCGACCCACTGATAGCTCCGCACTCCGCCCTGCTGCCAGGCGGTGTTGGGCCCCCGCCAGGCGCTGTTGTCCTGCATGCCGCCGTAGACGTTGTACGGGGTCTGGTCGTCCACGGCCACGTGGTAAAACTGGCCGAGCGGGAGGTTGCCCACGAACCGCATGGTCTTCCCCCGGTCCTGGCTCACCGCCACACCGCCGTCGTTGGCGACGTAAAACCAGTCGGGCGAGTGCGGGGCGATCCACATGTCGTGATAGTCGCCGTGGATCAGGGAGAAGGGGACCAGGTCCTCGAAGCTCTTGCCCCCGTCGTTCGAGACCCGGATGTTGAAGTCCAGGCTGTAGAGGCGGTTGGGGAGCTCGGGGTCGACCCGGATGTGGGCGAAGTAGAACGGCCGCGGGTTGGCGTCGTAGCGGTCGTTGACGGTCTGCCAGCTCCTGCCCCCGTCGTCCGAGCGGATGACGGCGCTCTTGGCGGCCTCGACCGTGGCATAGACCACGTCGGGATTCGAGCGCGAGACGGCGATGCCGATGCGCCCGAGATCCCCCTTGGGCAGGCCGTCCTCCTCGGCGTAGCGCTTCCAGGCGCGGCCGCCGTCGTAGGTCACGAACAGCCCCGAGCCCGGGCCGCCGGACTTGAAGAACCAGGGCCAGCGCCGGTACTGCCACATCGCGGCGAACAGCTTGTTGGGATTGCGCGGGTCGATCACGAGATCGGCGGCGCCGGTCCGCGGGTCGACGTAGAGCACGCGGCTCCAGGTCTTGCCGCCGTCCGCGGTCTTGTAGACCCCGCGCTCCGGGTTCTCCCCCCACTCCTGGCCGAGGGCCGCCACCCAGGCGACGTCCGGATCGGTGGGGTGGACCACGATGCGGGTGATGCGCGCGGTCTTCTCCAGCCCCAGGTGGGCCCAGGTCCGGCCGCCGTCGAGCGAGCGGTAGACGCCGTCGCCCACCGAGGCGCTGTTGCGCGGATTCCCCTCGCCGGTCCCCACCCAGACCACGTCCGGATTGGACGGCGCCACCGCGATGGCGCCGATCGAGGACACCCCCTGGTCGTCGAAGACAGGGGTCCAGGTGAGCCCTCCGTTGGTGGATTTCCAGACGCCTCCCGCGGCGCCGCCGACGTAGACGAGGCTCGGATTCGATTCGGCCGCCGCCACGGCGGGCACCCGGCCGCTCATGCCCGCCGGCCCGATCGAGCGCGCGCTCATCCCGGCGAGCAGGCCGGGATCGAGGGCGGCGCGGGCGGACGAGGCGAGCAGGACGAGGGCGAGGGCGAGAAGGACCGGTCTGCGCATGAGATCTCCCGTCGAAATGAGACTTTGAGGACAAAGCAGCCGCGGGCTCCAGGACGGAGCCCGGGATGATACGGGGTGTACAGACAAAGGTTTTGGGCGGGAGGGCCCTATTCCCCCTCCCAATCCCAGAAAAAGTCCTTGTTCGTCAGCGCCTCCTCTTCCTCCCGCCCGGCCTCCTCTTCCGTGAGCAGTCCTTGAGCCTCCTCCGGGGTCGCCTCGCCGCGGATCACGGCGAGCTGCTCCTCGAGGTCCTGGGTCTCGCGCTGCCAGTAGTCCGGGGTGCCGAAGTGGGGCCAGGCGGCGGGGAAGGCGGGATCGTGCCAGCGGCGGGCGATCCAGGCGGCGTAGTGGATGATCCGCATCCCCCGCAGCGGCTCGATCAGCAACAGCGTCGAGCGGTCGAAGTCGCGGAACTGGATGTACCCTT
>QHVW01000419.1 GCA_003223675.1 Acidobacteriota bacterium | reverse complement strand
CTCCATCAGCTCGCGCGAGCTCCTGCCGCCGCGGCCGAAGCGGGCCAGGAAGGGGAGGATCCGGCCCATGTAGAGGCCGAGCAGATGGTGGGCCAGCCGGGAGGAGGGGGGCGTGATCTCCAGCAGCAGCACCTTGCCGCCGACTTTGAGCGCCCGGCGGTACTCCTGGAAGGTGGCGCGCAGGTCGACGACGTGGCGGAGCGCATACCCCATGCTCAGGAGGTCGAATTTTTCGTCGGGGAAGGGGAGCGCCTCGGCCACTCCCCGCACCCGGCGCCGCACCCCCCGCTTCGCCGCGTGCTCCAGCATCCCCAGACTGGGGTCGAGCGCCACCACCCGGCCGGAGCGCCCCACGATGCTCTGCGCCTGCGCCGCGACCACCCCCGTGCCGGAGCCGGCGTCGAGCAGAGACATCCCCGGCGCCAGCCCGGCGCGCAGCAGGGCCTGCTTGCGGTACCAGATCCCGGTGCCGAAGCTCGCGGCCTGGTTGATCCAGTCGTAATCGCCCGCCGCCTCGTTGAACCACGAGCCGACCTTGCGGCGGCGCTCCTCCTCGTCCCGGTAGTAGCGGTCGAGCGGCGGATGGGGCGGGAGGGGGGTGGTGGAGGTGGTCATGGCGGGGGGAGAGTATCGCAGAGTGCCCTACCGGCTTGTTTGATCCGACCGATCGGACGGATCCGTCCGATCGGTCGGATCAGGAAAAAGAGGCCGGGGCCGGGTATGCTATCCTCTTCCGCCCCGTTTCTGGTGCCGCCGTCATGATCGATCTACGCAAAGCCCCACGCGAGCTGTTCGCCCAGGTCCTGGAGAGCAACCTCCAGGGGATCGGGCCGGCGCGCAAGCTCTACGGCCACTTCGCCGACGCCGTGCTGCTGCGGCTGGGGGCGGAGTGCGTCTGGGTGATGGGCGGCGACGGCGAGGTGCGCGTGGTGCGCGGGGACTACATGCTGTGCGATCTCGCCCGCACCGCGGCCTTCCTGCGCGACGAGCGGCCGCCCACGGCCAGGACCGTGGTGCTGGCGCGGGTGTCCGTCCATGGCCGGCAGGTGGCGGTGGTGGGCGCGTCGCGAAGGGAGCGCGAATTCGGCCAGGGGGCCCGGCGCACCCTCGACCGGCTGTGCGGCGTGCTCGCCCAGGAGCTCGCCCGCCGCGAGGAGCTGCGCCTCACCCGCGTGCTCGACCGCATCCGGGGCAAGATCGCCTCCGAGCTGCGGCCGCGCGACTTGGCCTACCAGATCCTCGACGGCCTGCACCAGCTCGTGGATTACGACCACTCTTCGGCCGTGCTCACCTATGACCCCGAAGCGACGGTCTTCCGCATCGAGGCCGAGAAGATGGTGTGGACCAAGGGGAAGAGCGCCTTCGTGGGGCACGAGATCCCGGCCGCGGCGCTGGTCGGGGCTCTGGGCGACCGCCCCGGCATCCGGCGGCTGGCGGCGGACGCCCTGGACGATCCGTTCTGGGAGGCGCTCACCTACCACCGCGGACGGGGGATCCCCGTGCCCGCGAGCCTGATCTGCGCGCCCCTCTTCTTCGGCGGCGAGCTGATGGGCCTGCTCAAGATCGCCGGCTGGAAGCGGCGGCCGTTCGATCCCCGGGACGTCCAGGTGGTGGAGCGCTTCCTGCCCGCGGCGGCGGTGTCGATCCGCAACGCCCGGCTCAACATGTCGCTGGAGCGCCAGGCCATCCAGGCCGAGCTCAAGGCCACCCTGGTGACCCTGGCGAGCGCCGTGGCCCACGACGTCAACAACGCGGTGGGGACCATCCTGCCGCTGGTGCAGCAGGTGCGCTCCGAATTGCGCGAGGGGACGGCCGATGCGGAGACGATCGACCGCGATCTGTCTCTGGTCATCGAGAAGGCGCGGCTCTGCCAGCGCATTTTCGGCAACATGCTGCGCGTGGCCCGCGGCGGGCGGCCGGGCGACGGTCCGGTGGACGTCAACCAGGTGATCCGCGACACCGTCCCCTTCTTCCAGGGGGCCGCGGCGCGCTTGGGAATCGACACCTTGCTGGAGCTGGACGAGCAGCTCCCCTGCGTGCGCTTCTCGCGCCACGACCTCCAGCACATCGTGCTGAACCTGGTGAACAACTCGCTGGAGGCGATGGGGGAGACGGGGAGCCGCGTCGTGATCTCCACCCGGCTGGGAGAGGAGGACGGCACGGCCTTCCTCGCGATCCGCGACGACGGCCCGGGCATCCCCTCCGAGCTGCTGGACAAGGTGGAGGAGCCGTTCTTCTCCACCAAGCACGGCGGCGTGGGGCTGGGTCTCGCCATCTGCCGCTCGCTCGCCTGGCAGAACGGCGGCAGTCTGGAGATCGAGAGCGCCGCGGGCGTGGGCACGCGCGTCGAGGTCGAGCTGCGGCTCGCCGGTAAGGACGGCGGCGAGGGGGCATCCGTATGAGCCGGCCGCACGACCGCATCCTGGTGGTGGACGACGATCCCGGCATGCGCCGGGCCATCGAGCGCATCCTGGCGCCCACCTATTCGGTGGAAGTGGTGGCGGGCGCGACCGAGGCCCTGGAATGCCTGGAGAGGAGCGAATTCGACCTCGCCCTGGTGGACGTGCGTCTGAAGGAGGGGGACGGCTACACGCTCTGCCACGCCATCCGCGCCCGCTGGCCGGAGACGGACGTGATCCTGATCACCGGCTCGATCTCCGAGCCGGACGAGAAGCTCTTCCGCTCGCTGGAGGAGGGGGCCTTCTACTTCCTCTTCAAGCCGTTCGACCGCCGGGTGCTGCGGGCGCTGGTCGAGCGCTGCCTGCGCCTCCAGCAGGAGCGGGAGACCAAGGACCGCTACGCCGAGGCGCTCGCCGGCGACCTGGAGAAGGCGCGGCTCTTCCAGCACAGCCTGCTGCCGCGCGATCCGGTGGCGGGCGAGGGTTGGCGGATCGAGGGGCGCCTGCTCTCCTGCGACGCCCTGGGGGGCGATTTCTATCTCGCGCAGGCGGTGGACGGCGGGCTGGTCTTCTCGGTGAGCGACGTGGTGGGGCACGGCGTGAGCGCTGCCATGTACGCCGGCATGCTGCGCTCGACCCTGGACGCCGCCCGCCGCCGCGGGGTCGATCCCGCGCGGGTAGGGCGGGAGGTCCTGCTGGGGATCGACTTCTTCGAGGCCGCCGCCTGCGCCACGATGATCTACGCCCTGCTGCTGCCGGACGGCCGTCTGCGCTACGTCAACGCCGGCCATCCGCCGCTCCTCTGGCTGAAGGGGGACGGCGGCATCGAGCGTCTGGGCGCCACGGGAACGCTGCTCAACCGGATCTTCCGCGACCGTCCGCTGCCGGTGGAGGAGGTGACCCTCGCCCCCGGAGACCGCCTCCTGGCCTACACGGACGGCACCTTCGAGGCCCGCAACCCCGCCGACCAGGAGCTGGGCCCCGAGCGTCTGGAAGAGGCCTTCGCGGATCTCCGGGACCGTCCGCCCGGCGAGGCCGTGGACGCGCTGATGGACCTGGTGATGGCTCACTGCGGCGGGCGGCCGGTGACGGACGACGTCACGGTGGTGTTGGTGGAGCGGGAGGGGTGACGGCGGTCCATTTCGCGGATGTCCTTGCTCGACAACGAATTCACCGGGCAGACCCGCGCGGGTCTGGAGCAGA
>QHVW01000211.1 GCA_003223675.1 Acidobacteriota bacterium | reverse complement strand
TTCGAGATCGGCCTCTCGCAGATCGGCTCCCCGCAGATCCGCCTCCCGCAGGTCGGAGAGGCTCAGGTTCGCCCCCCGGAGGTCGGCCCCCTCCAGGCGGGCGCCCCGCAGGTCGCAATTCTTGAGATGGAGATCGCCGAGGTCCCGCGTCCGCGGCTCCCAGCCGCGCAGGTCGGCGCCGACCACCACCTTCCTTGGGCCGCGATAGGGGACGTAGCTCGCGGCCTCGCGCAGGGCCCGCAGCCTGTCCGGGGGCAGCGAGCCGCTCACGAAGCGCTGGTCGCCGGGCCAGGGGTCGGCGTTGTTGTGGTAGCTCGACTCCCGCTCCCAGTAGCCCAAGCGGTCCTCGGCCAGCAGCTCGATACGGTGCACCCACTTGAGGCTCTTGTAGAAGTAGCGGGAGGGGGTCACCGTCCGCAGCGGCCACCCGTGCTCGGGCGTGAGCGGCTCGCCGTCGCGGCTGTGGATCAGCCAGGTATCCTTCAGGGCGAGCGCCAGCGGCAGGGACGTGTCGTGCCTGCGCTCAGAATAGGCCTCGCAGCGCACGAACCGGGCCTCGGGCCTGGGGACGGCGCGGCCGAGCACCACCGCCAGCGGCACCCCCTGGAGACGCATCCCGAAATGGCTCCAGCTCGTCACGCAGTGGATGTCCGCCACCAGCTCGCTCTGCGGCAGGGCGAGGATCTCCGCGTAGGTGAAGCTCAGAGGCCGCTCCACCAGCCCATCGACGGTCAGGCGCCAGTGGTCGAGATCGAGGGCCTCGGGAGAGGGCTCCTGCTCGCCCACGACGGGAAATTTCTTGGTGGCCGTCTGGCCGGGAGGGAGGGTGGCGCTCTGCACCCCTCTCTTCTATCGCATCTCGGGCTAGAGGTACATCGGGAAGGTCAGCCCCGTGAGGTCTTCCGGAGCCGCCTTGACGGGCGTCTCCGAGAGGATCTCGACCGCGCCGTCCGGCTTCACGAGCTCGACGGCGCGATAGAGCGTGGGCATCCAGTCGTGCGGCTCGGGTTTCATGACGACTCGCGCCACCTCGAAGGAGCCGTCGTCGCGCGGGGTGACGCGAGGCTCGGAGAGGCCCAGCTTCCGCCAGACGCGCGGCTTGAGGCAGGCGGTCCAGCAGGACGGGCCGGCGGCCCCCGGGAACACCTCCAGCCGCTGGGGATTGAAGAGATGAACGGTCGAGCGGGAGGAGAAGAGCCGCAGGTATTCCAGGGCGCCGGCCGCGCTGGTGATGTGAACGCAGCCCGCCAGATCGGCGGGGCCTTGCACCCGGGACTCCCCGCCGGACGGCCGCTGAACGGCGATCCTCTCCTCGGCCTCGGCGGGGATGCTCCCCCCCTCGACGAAGCGGATGGCACATCCCTCACGGACAGGGACGGCCAGGCAGAGTGACCTCGCCTCGCGGGGCCCGCAGAGGAACCGGTCGCCGTTCCGCTCGGGGGGAGCTCCTCCCGGTCCGGTGGCCGAAGCGCACCCGAGGACCGAGAGGAGCAGCAGGCCTCTCAAGGATGCTTGCAGAATGTCGCGATCTCCGCCGTGTGGTTGTCGATGTTCGACTGGAGGAACGTAGCACACTCCGTCCCGCCGTGATGGGCCGCGTTCATCGTCCGGGCCTGCTCGAGACACTTCTTGGACAGGGTAAAAGCACGGCACTCGGTGGTGTCCTTATCCCCCGGCTGCTGATTGGGGTTGTCTCCATCCTTCCTGCCCTTACAAGCGTCGGGCCGGTACTGTTTGAACCAGGCGATGTGGTCCTCCTCGTGCTTCTCGAAACAGTCCCGCCCACAGCTCTCTTTCGGCTTCTGGTCCTTGCCCACCGTCCACACCCACTTGAAGCCGCCACAACCATCGCAGGTCGTCTTCGCGAAGACGGAGCCGTTCACGGCTCTCGCGTCGAGCCCCGGAGAGGCGAACGGCCGCAGGAGAGACGCGGCGGCGCTCAGCGGGTCGCGCGGCAGCCCGGCGGGCAAGGGAGCGAGGAGGGTCGAGACGAGCGGGCCGTTCCCGTAATACATCGCGATGTCCGGCTGCGTATAGCGGCCCGTCTCCGAGTCGGCCCAGCGCAGGCCGGCGTCGAGGCCGCTGTCGAGGCCGGAATTCTGCCAGGTCTCGTCTGCCCAATCCCCGGGGTAGCGGAGGAAGACGCCGGCCTGCTGCGCGCCGCTCCAGTCGCCGCCGAACGGCTCGAAGCCGCCGCTCCAGACCGCCGCCCCGGACGCGTCGGTGGCGAGGACCGGCACGCCCAGGGGATCGGTGCTCAGATAGCGGAGGCTCGTGGTCACCGTGCTGCCACCTGCCGGCGGCGTGGTGGTCAATTTCTCGTAGATCGCCACCGGACGGCCGGCGAGGTGGAAGACGTAGTCGTCCCGCCGCGTGGTCGGCGAATTGCGGGGGGAGCCCGCGCTGGGACGGCGCAGGGCCGAGCGCAGGAAGAGCGTGCCGTCCGAGCCGACCGTGGCGGTGGTCTCCCGCTCCGGCAGGGGGGCGGAGAGGAACGGCGTGAAGGTGGAATGGGTGAGCAGGCCGCGGCCGTCGTAGGTGAGGCGGCTCAGGCCCACGCCGCCGGCGTCGGCGTCGTTGCGGAGTTGGGAGAGGTGCCCCTCGGAGTCCCAGGAGTAGCGGAGCTTGGCGTCGGAGCGGGCCCGGGTCGAGAGGCCGCCCAGGGCGTCGTAGAAGTAGCTCGCCGCCGTGGGGCCGCCGGAGACCGCGGCCAGCCGCGGGGAGGCGTTGCCCGCCGCGTTCGGCGCGTAGGCGTAGGAGCGCGTGACGCCGGCGCGGACCTCGCTCAGCCGGTCCCCCAGCTTGTCGTAGGTCCAGGCGAGGGACCCCCACGGGCCGGTGGCCTGGGTCAGGTAGTACTGGACGTCCTGATAGGTGAAGGCGCGCGACGACGCGGGTGTGAGGTTGTCGGTGATCCCCGTGACGTTGCCCACCTCGTCCGCGGTGTAGGCCCAGTCGAGCCGGCCGGGGACGGTCACGCCCGTGGGGAAGTAGCGCTGATCGTAGCCGTGGGTCTCGGCCAGGCCGTTGCCCAGGGTGAGAGCGGTCAGCGGCCCGGCGGCCTTGTAGGACACGCCGGAGGCGAGGGTCTGCGCGGGCCCGGTGCCGTCCTGCATCGTGACGGAGACCTCGCGGTCGGCGAAATCGAACGCCCAGGTCCCCTTGATTCCGTTCGGATAGCCGACCCCGGTGCGGTTGCCGTTGCCGTCCCAGGCATAGGTGAGGTCGCCGTCCTGGACGGTGCGCCCGAAGCGGTCGTAGGCATAGGACACGGTCTGGCCGTTGCGGGTGATCGAGGTCAGCCGGCCGGCGGCGTACGGCCCCGGCGCGTCGTAGGTGTAAGACGTGTCGAGGCCGTTGTCGGGGTAATCGACGAACAGGGGCCGGCCGAGGACGTCGCGCGTCCAGGTGACGGTCACGTTGCGGGGGTCCGTCCGGCTCGCCGTCTGCTCGTCGGCGCCGTAGGTCCAGGTGGTGGTTCCCGCCGTCTCGGAGGTCTGGGAGGTGAGCAGGCCCCGGTCGCTGTAGACCGAGGTGGTCAGGCCGCCGTTGGCGTCGGTCACCCGGACGAGATGGTCCTGGGGGTCGTAGCCGTAGGAGACCGTGGCCGTGCCGCCGCCCGCGCCGGTCCAGGGCTCGCTCTCCGAGATCACGCGGTCGAGCGGGTCATAGCCGTAGACGCGGGTCGCCGGGTTGGCGCCGCCGCCGCTCGGATGGTTGGCGTCCCACACCTTCTCCAGCCGGCCGTCGCAGTTGTAGGCGTACTCGGTGACCGAGCCGTCCGGGTGGATCTCCTTGTCGAGATGGCAGCGGCTCGAATAGACGTACTGGGTGGTCGAATCGGTCGCCCAGGCCGAGCCGGTCCAGCGCTGCAGGTCTTCCCGCGTGCGGTTGCCGAAGACGTCGAGGGTATAGAGCACGCGCTCGCCCGGCGTCGACGCGTCCGGCTTGCGCTCGACGGAGACCAGGCGCCCCATCACGTCATAGCCGTACTCGGCCACGTTGCCGCGGGGGAAGGTCGTCCGGATCAGATCGCCGAAGGGCCCGTAGGTATGGACCGTCGCCAGATCCGGGATGGGCGCGGGCGTCGCCGCGGGGTCCCCCTTCTGGATCACCCCCGTCACACGGTCCAGGGCGTCGTAGGTCCACTGGGTCTGCACCCCGTTTGGATCGACTGTGCCCGTCTTGTGATTGAAGGCGTCGTAGGCGTAGGTGGTGGTGCCGGTGAGCGGCTCCTGGCGCGAGGCGAGGAGCAGGTTTCCCCGCGCGGGATCGTAGGTGAAGACGGTCTGGTCGGCGGCGCCGTTCCCGGGCGGATCGACGGTGAGCGGCTGGCCCGCGGCGTTGAAGGTCGAGGTGGTCGAGTACGAGAAGGCGCTCCCGCTCTCCACGCCCGAGATCGTGCGGGAGATCGCGTTGCCCGCGCCGTCGAGGGCGATCGCGGTGGCCGCCACCCCCGAGCCGGACGTGGAGGGCACCTCGACGCGGGTCACCAGGGCCGGGAAGGCCGCGGAGTACTGCCACGCCGTGGTCCGCTCCACGGCGGTCCCCATGGCGTCGGCGCGCGAGGTGAGATGCCCCTTGGAATCATAAGAATAGGCCGTGCTCGTGCCGTCGCCGTCCACCCGCAGGGTGGGCAGGAGCGGGTTCGCCGCGTCGCCGTAGGTGTAGGTGGCGTTCGGTCCGGAGGCGCAGACCGGGCAGTCGCCCGAGATCGAGGTGAGCCGCGGCTTCTTACCCCCCGGGTCGCGGGAGATGTTGAACGTGGTCGCCTTGCCGAGCTGGTCCGTCATGGTGGTGACGGCCGGCTGGGAGGCGTTGTCGAAGGAGAAGCTGTAGCGCTCGACGGCGTTGGTGCCGGTCGCGGACACGTCCCCCTTCCAGGTGCGGACCACGTTCCCCTGGACGTCGTACTCCCAGGCGGCCTCGACGCGGTGCGAGACGCCGCCGATCGCCACCAGGTCCATGCGCGTCATGTAGCCGGGGTGGGCCGCGTCGCCGTAGATGAATTCGTAGGCCGTGCCGTCGGGGCGGTCGATGCGGGTGAGGTCGTTCCCCGACCAGGTGTAGAGCCAGTCGCGGGAGGCGGCGCCGCCGACGCCGTTCTCGGTGATCTTCGCAAGCTTGCCGGAGGCGCCATACGTATAGGTCTCGGAGAGGCCTTCCGGATAGGTGACCACGGAGATGCGTCCCGAGCCGTCCAGGGTGCCGGTGGTCAGGTTGCCGTTGCGGTCGGCGGTCTGGCTCCAGCGGCCGCCCGAGTCGAAGGTCTGCACGGAGCCGTCGAGCCAGCGGAGCTGCCAGCCGGAGGCCGTGCGGGTGAGCGTGCGCTTCTCGTCGCTGGGCTTCACGGTCGTGTAGTCGCCCGCGCCGGTGGCGGTCTTGCTCCACTCGCGGAAGGTGGCGTAGCGGGTGAGCAGCCAGACGTGCCGGTCGTCCGGGTCCTGGACGATGCGCTCCACGAAGTCATGGGACCAGTAACGGCCCAGGCTCGGGTTCCAGGCCGCGCTCCCCGGGAACGCGGGATCGCCCACGCCGCCGGCGCGGTAATGCAGGGTCTTGCCGGGGCCCCAGCCCTTGCCCCCTCCCGAGGCGCCTCCCCCACCACCACCCGGGCTCGTTCCGCCGCCGGGCCCCACGCAACAGATCTGACCGCCGGAGTCGTCCGGGCAGCCGTCCGTGGGCGGCACCGGGCAGTTGAGGGCGGCGCGCAGGGTCCCGGGAGTGAAGTCGGCCGACGCCGAATTCTCGCTCCGCTGGCAGGAGAAGGACGGCGAGTGGCAACGGTAGACGCTGAACGAATACTGCCCCAGGTTGGTGGGGATGTTGGCGCAGGTCAGGCCCGCGGCCTGGATGTAGGTGTCGCCGCTGTCGAACAGGAGCTTGGCGCCGAGATACCCGCACGCGGTCGCCGGGTTGCAACCGTTGAATCCGGGCAGGCAGTCGCCCGCGGGAGGCGAGGACTGGTTGAACCAGAAGAGCTGGGCCGTGAAGTCCGTGTTGGTATTCTGGGAGTTCCCCACCAGGGTGAGCGGGAACCGGTAGCGGACCGTGTAGGTCGAGGTGACCGGATCGAAGATGATCTCACGGTTGGGTCCGCTGATCATGTTGACGCCTGGAGGATTCTGGCAGTAGGCGCCCGGGAAGGCCGAGCACTGGGTGCCGCCGCCGCTGCTGCCGCCGGGCGTCACCTCGATGAACAGGTTGGCGGGCTGCGGATCGCAGTAGAGGGAGGAGGCCTCCACGCGGCCAACCGCCGCCAGGAAGGCTGCCAGACAGAACGCCATCGAAAGGATTTTCCCAAAGCGCATGCGTCTTTTTCTCCCGGCCGCACAGGCACGAGCCGGAACGCAGGCTGGAGCTCAGGGCAGCTCAGAACAGGGTGAATCGAAGCGCAGGCGCAGTATAGGTCCGGGTGGCGAGGAATCTGCGGGGGGCCGCTCGAGACAGCAAGAATCTGATAGTCCGGCTGGAAAAACTGCCTCTAAGAAGGGAGAAGCTTGGAGGCGACGACCGGATTCGAACCGGTGAATAAGGGTTTTGCAGACCCTCGCCTTACCACTTGGCTACGTCGCCCGAGATGGGTTGGGGCCGCTGGCGCGGCCCCGGGGATCTTAGCAGAAAGCGGAAGACGTCCGCGATCTCTCGAAGTCACAATCTGGAGCGGGAAACGGGATTTGAACCCGCGACCCCAACCTTGGCAAGGTTGTGCTCTACCACTGAGCTATTCCCGCCCAACAGGCTGGCAAAGGATAGTTAGGGAGACGGAGGCTGTCAAGCGCCCCGGGTACGGGCGCCCGCCGGCGGCGTTCGCCGGCCCCGGCGGAAGGCTCGCTGGCGACTCTACCAGCGCCGCCGGGGAGGCCCGGGGTTGTAGGGGAAGGCGTTGCGGATCAGGGTGTAGCGCCAGCCGCCGTCCTCGCGGTCGAGGCCGAGGACGTCGAAGCGGCAGGCGCGGCCGTGCCAGCCGCGGGCGGTCAGGTAGAGGGCGGCGGCGCGGGAGAGGCGGCGCTGCTTGGAGTAGCCGACCGCCTCGATGGCCGGGCCGTAGCGGTCGCCGTCCCGCGCCTTGATCTCGACGAAGCAGAGGGTGTTCCCCTCCTGGGCGATGACGTCGATCTCGCCGCCGTGGTTGGTCACGTTGCGGGCCAGGATCCTGTAGCCCTGGCCCTCGAGCCAGCGGACGGCGTCGTCCTCCCCCACCTTCCCCCGCGCCCGGGCGTGCGGCTGCTCGCGGAAGTCGCCGGTCATGGGCTACTTCCGCTTCCAGCGGGTCCCCTGCGGGGTGTCCTCCAGGACGATCCCGCGGGCGGTGAGCTCGTCGCGGATGCGGTCCGAGGTGGCGAAGTCGCGGTTCTTGCGGGCGGCGTTGCGGTCCGCGATCAGTTGCTCGATCTCGGCCGCGTCGTCGTCGGTCTGGCCGGTCGGCCATTCGGCGGGGTCGAGCACGCCCAGCACCTGGTCGACGTCCTTCAGGGCGTCGAGCACGCGCTGGCGGTCCCCCTCGCCGATCCTCCCCTCCTCGATCGCCACGTTCACCTCCTTGACGTAGGCGAAGAGGGCGGCCAAGGCCACCGCGAAGTTGAGGTCGTCGGCGAGCCCGGCGGCGAAATCGCCGCGCAGCTTCGCTCCGGCCTCGGCCAGACGGGCGTCCGGGCTCCCCTTCTCCGTGGCGTGCTGGAGGCGGAAGCGCATCTCGTCGACGCGGCGCAGGGCCCCCATCGCCCCGTCCAGCGACTCGAAGGTGAAGTTGAGCTTCTGCCGGTAGTGGACCGAGAGGAAGAGGTAGCGCAGCGCCCGCGGCGAGCTGCCGCGCGCCAGCAGGTCGGGCAGGGTGTACTGGTTGCCCAGCGACTTCGACATCTTCTGGCCGTCGACGATCAGGTGCTCGGCGTGCAGCCAGGTGCGCACGAACGGCTTGCCCGTCGCCGACTCGCTCTGGGCGATCTCGTTCTCGTGGTGCGGGAAGATCAGGTCCACGCCGCCGCAGTGGATGTCGAAGGTCTCGCCGAGGTACTTCATGCTCATGGCCGAGCACTCGATGTGCCACCCCGGCCGGCCGGGCCCCCAGGGGGAATCCCACGACGGCTCGCCCGGCTTGACCGCCTTCCAGAGCCCGAAGTCGCGCACGTCCTCCTTGCCATACTCGTCGCTCGCCACCCGCTCCCCCTGGCGCGCCTGGTCGAGGTCGAACCCGGAGAGGGCGCCGTATCTGGGATCGCTGGCGATCTTGAAGAAGACCGAGCCGTCGGTCACGTAGGCGTGCCCCTTCGCGATCAGCGTCTCGATGAGGGCGATCATCTCGGGGATGTTCTCGGTCGCCCTGGGGAAGCTCTCGACCCGCTCCATGTGGAGGGTGTCCAGGTCGCGCAGGAAGGTCTCGACGAACGGCGCGGTGTATTCGGCGAGCGAGACGCCGGCCTTGTGCGCCCCCTGGATGGTCTTGTCGTCCACGTCGGTGAGGTTCATCACCTGGGTGACCTGGAAGCCGAGGTAGCGCAGGCTCCGCCGCAGCAGGTCTCCGAAGAGGAAGGTGCGGAGATTGCCGATGTGGACCTCGTTGTACACGGTGGGGCCGCAGATGTAGATCCGGGCCTCGCCGGGAATGAGCGGCTGGAACGGCGCGAGCTTGCGCCCGAGGGTGTTGAAGAGGGTCAGGTCGGTCATGGCGGGGGGGATTCTAGTACAGCGGTGCAGCGAGCGGCCGGTCCGCCCGGGCATCAATGCCCGGGCTAGGTCGTAACCGAAAAGCCGGGTGAACCCGGCTCCCTGGCCAGCCCTGTCTTTGGAGCCGGCTTCAGCCGGCTTTTCGGTTGAATCGTAGCCCGGGGATTGATCCCCGGGCCCCCTACTTCGTCACCGTCACCGATCCCGCCAGCCACGTCATCCCGGAGATCGTGGCGCCGGTGGAATTGAGCGCCGAATTGCGGGCGAAGGCGAAGCTTCCGGACCCTGCTGCCGGGGCGCTGAACTCCAGCGTCATCACCACGCCGGAGCCGTTGGCGCCGGGGGTGGCGCCGAGGTGGGTGCCGCCGACGATCAGGGTGCCGGGCGTGGAGGCCACCGCCTGCACGGCGCCGTTGCTGAGCAGCGGGCCGGCCGTGGCGCGGACGAACTGGAGCTGGGCGGTGGGATAGGTGAGGTCGAAGGCGACGCCGTAGAGATCGGTCACCTGGTTCGCCCGCAGCTCCAGGCTGAGGGTGGTGGCCGTGGTGGCGCTGCCGCTGGCCAGATAGAGGCTGTTCACCCCGGGAGTCCCCTGGGGAGTGAGGACGATCCCCGCCACCGGAGGCGGCGGAGTCGGCTCGGTCGGCGTGCCGCCCCCGCCTCCCCCGCCGCAGGCGGTGAGGGCGAGAGCGAGAGCGGCAAGGAGGATCACACCGCGCCGCCCCCTCACACCGCCACCTCCTGCTCCGCGGCCAGCTTCTTGAGCTGGCGGCGGACCCGTTCCTTGCGCAGGCCGCGCAAATGGTCGGTGAAGAGGATGCCGTCCAGGTGGTCGATCTCGTGGCAGATGGCGCGGGCCAGGTACTCCTCGGCGTCGAGCTCGAACGGCTCGCCCTTGAGGTTCTGCGCCTTCAGGGTGATCGCGAGCGGGCGGTCCACCTTGTCGGTGATGCCGGGCAGGGAGAGGCACCCCTCGGTGTCGGTCTCCGACCCTTCGCGCCGGACGACCTCCGGATTCACCAGGACGCGGAGAGCGGCGGGGTCCTCCCCCACCGAGACGTCCACCACGGCGAGGCGGAGGTCGACCCCCACCTGGGGGGCCGCGAGACCCACGCCCGGGGCGGCGTGCATGGTCTCCACCATGTTGGCGGCGAGCTTGCGCAGGCCGTCGTCGAAGGTCTCCACCCGCCGGCACTTCACCCGCAGGACGGGATCGGGATAGATACGAATGGGCAGAATCGCCATCAGGAACCGCCCCGCAGACGCCGGATCGTGGCCGCGACGTCGCGGTCGTTGTGCTGCTCGCGCAGCGTCTCGAGGAATCCGCGGGGGTCGGCGTTGCCGGCCAGGCAGCTCTCCAGCCCCGCGCGCGTGAGCTTCAGGACGATGACGGGCTCCGCCGTCCGGTAGTCGGCCTGCCAGGGGACGCGCTCGAGCAGGGTCCCCTCGCCGATGACGTCGCCGGCGGAGAAGCTGCGCACCAGCGTCGCGCGCCCTCCCACGTTGACGGAAGCCTCGATCACACCCTGCACGATCAACAAGAGGAAGGCCTCCGGGCTTCCCTCGCGGACGATGGGGACGCCGGCTTCCAGGTGGAGGAGCTCCATGGCGGAGAAGAGCCGCTTCAGCGACTCGCCGGGCAGCTTCCGCACCACGGCGCTCCCCTCGAGGTGGTGCCAGAGCCGCTTGAGCTCCACGGCGGTGGTGCCCGCCTGGAGGCCGCCGCCGGCCTGCTGGAGCCCCTCCAGGGCGAACGTCCGCACCTGCTCCATGCTCTTAGCGCGCTGGAGCTTCTCGGCCTTGAAGCGCAGCGCCTGGTCGAGCGGCGCCAGCTTCATCGCCTTGGAGATCAGGGCCAGCCCCTTGTCGTGGAAGCCGTCCTGGGCGTACTCCTCGGCCGCGTAGACGTATTCGTCCACCGCCTTCCCGAGCTCGCGGAGCTGGGTGTAGACCTCGGCCAGCTTGACATGGGAGTGCAGGTCGGCGGGATGGCTCTTGAGGCGCGCGCGCAGGCGCTCCCCCGCCTCGTCGTACCGCTCGAGGACGATCAGGTCGTCGATGGTGTGCTCCTGCGGCTCCTGCTGCTTCCTGCCGCCGCGGAACCAGTTGATCGCCAAGGTCTCCTCCATCAGAATGGATGCCAGCCAGCGCTCTCCGCAAACCGGTCTCCGGCCCCCGGCACCCCCTTCCCGGGGACGCCCGTGACGCCTGGGGTGGACACCGCCGCGGCTCTGAGCCGGCCCATTATAGCGGGGATGGAGGCGGGCGAAGCAATTGAAAAAACGGGAGCTTAGCCGCTTTGTCAAGAGGAATACGGCGGGTGGTCCGGAAGTTGCTCTTTTCAGCGGGCGAGAGTATCGCCCGACCCAATGGAGACAAGACAATGAAGACTCTCGGCAGGCTTCGTGTAGCTTTCTTCGCGTTCGCCCTGGGGCTGCTCGCCCT
>QHVW01000418.1 GCA_003223675.1 Acidobacteriota bacterium | reverse complement strand
TCATGACCAGATCCGCTTCCGTAGCGATCGCCGGGCTCCTCTTCGCCGCCGCTCTGCCACCCGCCGCGGTGGGCGCCGCCGCCAAGGCCCCGGCAGGGCACGCTGTCGTCGTCGTCGCGGTCCCGGCCCGGGCCGGAGCCGTCAACGGCACCACCCAGAATTCCGACGAATTCATCTGGCGCCTGTTCACCGAATTCACGGCGCCGGTGTCCAAGTCGAAGCCCTCGCCGGTGCTGTTCGAGACCTGGGCCTCCGACGAGGACACCTTCTCGAACACGCCCCACTGGCCGAGCCCGGACGAGCCGAAGAAGCTGCACGCGAGCGTCCTCGCCAGGACGACCAACCCGCACCTCATTCCGATCGACGTCGCCTGCAATCCCCCGGCGGGCGCCGCGGTGGGCGGCTTCCCCACCACCGGCACGCCGACCCCCTGCATCGCCGAGGAGGTGAAGCGGAACCGCCCGCAGTTCGACTACATCGTCAACAACCACCTGAACAACCAGGTGGGGCTGGCGGAGGCTTACGCGAAGTCGTTCAAGGTCGTCATGCCGAACCCGTCGATCTCGGTCAAGGGGGACTGGATCCCGGTGCAGACGATGCTGCAGTGGATCCCCCAGATCGGCAGCCTCGAAAACCTCCGCAAGCTGTACTACACGACCACCTCGAGCTCGGTCGAGTACGCCCTCGTCTCGCTGCACGTGAGCAGCCGTCAGAACCCGAACTGGGTCTGGGGGACCTTCGAGCATCAGATGAACCCGGGCCGCTGCGACTACCTCGGGTGCTTCGACACCTTCGGCGCCAAGATCCCGGCCGTCCGTCCGAACCGGAAGGCGGTCAATACGCAGTACGGCGCCTGCCCCAAGACCGACCGGCTGAAGGCCCTGATGGTCAAGGCGAGCCTCTCGCCGGTCTGGCAGAACTACTGCCTCAAGTCGAGCGAGGTGGACTACACGGCTCCCGACGGCACGCCGTACGCGCTGGGCAACTCGGTGATCGAGGGGATCACGGGCAACGGCACGGTCGCCGCCTCGTCCTGCATCGGCTGCCACGTCTACGCGTCGTTCGGACCGAAGGGCACGCAGACCGCGGCGGTGCTGAACATCCTTCCCTTCAATCCGTTCGGCAATCCGATCCCCGGCGTGCTCGACGGGTCGCTGCAGTTCGACTTCATGTGGGGCGTCCTGCTGGCGCCGGCGCCGCCCAAGCCGTCGGCTGGCAAGTGACTCGGAACGGAATCCTGTAGGGGCGGTCCGATGTGGCCGCCCCGCGCGAACCGCTACCTGGCCGCCCGTGCGCTAGAATCGCCGGGGAGGTAGGTATGACCGTCACGCTGGACACGCCCAAGACGACATTCGAGGTCGAGCCGCTCACCATCGCCGGCCGCACCTTCCGCTCGCGCCTGTTCCTGGGCACGGGCAAATATCCGGACTTCCCGACCATGGCCGCCGCCCTGGAGGCCTCGGGCACCGAGGTGGTCACCGTGGCCCTGCGCCGGGTGAACCTGGGCGAGAGGGGCCAGGGCTCACTGCTCGACTTCGTCGATCCCGAGAAGTACCTGCTGCTGCCCAACACCGCCGGCTGCTACACCGCGGACGAGGCCATCCGCACCGCCCGTCTGGCCCGCGAGCTGGGGGGCTGGGATTGGGTGAAGCTGGAGGTGATCGGGGACCAGAAGACCCTCTTCCCCGACAACATGGAGCTCCTCCGCGCGACGGAAAAGCTGGTGGCGGAAGGGTTTACCGTCCTCCCCTACACGAACGACGACCCGGTGGTCTGCCGCAAGCTGGAGGAAGCCGGAGCCGCGGCCGTGATGCCCCTGGGAGCTCCCATCGGTTCGGGGATGGGCATCCGCAACCCCGCCAACCTGAGGATCATCCTGGAGCAGGCCAAGGTCCCGGTGATCGTGGACGCCGGCGTGGGCACCGCCAGCGACGCCGCCCTGGCCATGGAGTTGGGAGCCCAAGGGGTCCTCATGAATACCGCCGTGGCCGAGGCCAAGGACCCCATCCGCATGGCGAGGGCCATGAAGCTGGCCATCGAAGCCGGCTGGCTCGCCGCGAACGCCGGGAGGATCCCGAGGAAGCTCTACGCCTCCGCCTCCTCCCCCCTGACGGGCCTCATCGAGTAGGGGGGGTTGCACACCGGCCCGACTTGCCCTAGAATCCCCCTCCCGCACGTCGGTGCACGTGCAGCCATAGCTCAACTGGATAGAGCGACAGACTACGGATCTGTAGGTTGGGGGTTCGACTCCTCCTGGCTGCACCAAATAAACCCCAATAAAATTAGATAGCTACGCGCATGGTCTCCGGCTGACTTATCGGCCTAGCTTCGCTTGGGGCGAATATGGGGCGAATGGGAGCGGCGCTAGGCCGTGGCGTGGGGAGCGAAGTTGAAGGGGGTGAGACGGAGGAGCGGACCAATCCAGACTGCCCGGCGGGTGTTGCCGCTGAGGGCCACCCCGAGAGCTTACCTACCTACTGACCCGTGGGGATACAGGGACCTACTCCTCTGGGAGCGAGAGGTAGGCTCGCAGAGCGGCGGTGACCACCTCGGAAGCGGTCAACTCCCTCTCCGCTGCTGCCACCTTCAAGGCTCGCCGTACCTCTGAAGGCAGGAAGACGACGGAGCGCACCATTCCTCTTGTCTTCCCACCTCGCGGACCTGTCTCCGGCTTCTTCGGTGCCGCCGTCTTCTCTCTCTTCTCTGCCACGAATAGGGACTCTATTTCAAACCACCCGGATTTGGAATTCTGCCAGATGCCCTATTTGCTCTAGTGTCACCATTGACACCATAGACACCGATAAATTAGCATCAGGAAGTGGGAATTAACCCACCAATAGGGAAAGCGGCCCGGCGGGGTGCACGAACACGTCCGCCGGACCTGACCCGAGCAAGGAG
>QHVW01000417.1 GCA_003223675.1 Acidobacteriota bacterium | reverse complement strand
CCGGAACGGGACGCCGAGCCGGGCAAGATCGTCCACGAGATCCGCCACGGGGAGATGGCCCGGCTGGGCGAGGTCCCCTTCGGCTGCTACTACGGCACGATCGACGCCACGCCCCTGTTCGTGATGCTCGCCGGCGCCTACTGGCGCCGCACCGGCGACCGCGCCTTCCTGGAATCGATCTGGCCCAACGTCGAGCGCGCGCTCGACTGGATCGACCACTACGGCGACCTGGACGGCGACGGCTTCGTCGAATACTCCCGCCGCTCCTCGAACGGCCTCACCTCACAGGGGTGGAAGGACTCGTTCGATGCCATCTTCCACCGCGACGGCCGGCTCGTGGAGGGTCCGGTCGCCCTCTGCGAGGTGCAGGGGTACGTCTACGCCGCGCGCAAGTCGGCCGCCACGCTGGCCCGCCTGTTCGGCCAGGACGATCACGCCCAGAAGCTGGAGCGGCAGGCCGAGGAGCTGCGCGAGAAATTCGAGCGGGACTTCTGGTGCGAGGAGATCTCCACCTACGCCCTGGCGCTCGATGGCGAGAAGCGCGCCTGCGAGGTGCGGGCCTCGAACGCGGGGCATGCCCTGTTCACCGGCATCGCCAGCCGGCCGCGCGCGTGGCGGGTGGCCCACACCCTGCTCAACGAGTCCTCCTTCTCCGGCTGGGGGATCCGCACCCTCGACGCCAACGAGGTGCGCTACAACCCGATGTCGTACCACGACGGCTCGGTCTGGCCGCACGACAACTCGCTGATCGCCCTGGGGCTGGCGCGCTACGGCCGCAAGGACGGGGCGGTGAAGGTGCTCACCGGCCTCTTCGAGGCGATCCAGCATTTCGATCTCCAGCGCATGCCGGAGCTCTTCTGCGGCTTCCGCCAGCGGCCGCACGAGGGGCCGACCCTCTATCCGGTCGCCTGCGCCCCGCAATCCTGGGCGGCGGGCGCGGCCTTCCTCCTCGTCCAGGCCTGCCTCGGGCTGGACATCGACGCTCCGGCCGCGAGGATCTGCCTCGACCGTCCCGAGCTGCCGCCGTGCATCGAGCACCTCACCCTCCGCAACCTGCGGGTGGGAGAAGCCGCGGTCGATCTGGTCTTCGAGCGCTATGGCAAGGACGTCGGGGCCCACCTCGGCCGCCGGGAGGGGGAGGTGGTGGTGGTGGTGGTGAAATAGAAAGGTTTAGAACACCCGCACCTCCCGCGCCGTCTCCAACTCCGCCAGCACCTCGCGCGCCTGGTCGAGCTGCTCCGCGGGGACAAGCATGTCTATCTTGTACAGCGGCCCGAAGAAAAATAAAAGCGATCGAAGCTGGTGCCCGCGCGCCAGCGCGGCGATCCCCTCCTCCTGCAACCGCTCCTCCAGCCGGTAGGAAAAGTGGACATTGTCGAGCTGCGTGAGGAGCGCCGTTGCGCCGTGCCCGCGCTGGAACCGGAATTGATCCCACAGGTCGAGCCCGATCGCCACGAGGATGACAACGTCCACGAATCTGAGGGAGAAGGCGAGCGCGTTCGGACGGTAGCCCTGCCACGCCAGGAACGCGGCCGTGCCCATCGTGAGCAGCGCCGTCGCGGCGATCGCCCGCCGCCGCAGGGCCACGGCGAGCTCGCCGAGGAGCTCGTCCGGATCGGACAGGTTCGCTTGCAGGCGTGGCCGGCTGCTGAACAGATGGAACGTGACCCAGGACAGGAGCGGGATCAGGGCCACAGTCAGCAGCGACCGGGCGAGCGGCGCTTCCAGCGGGACGGTGGCGCGGGAAGAGGCCAGCCACCAGAGCAGGGCGGAGAGGGAGAGCGCCAGTTGCACCGGCAAGACCCCCTGCGGAAACGCCGGCAGCCAAGCGTCCTCGGCCGTACGGAAGAAGCGGACGACCAGCACGGCGAGCCCCACGAGCAGAAGGAGCACGATGCCCTGGAACGAAGAGGGGTCGAAAGCCGCCAGGCCCTTGGTCCCCGCGCTCAAAAGGTCTATCACGATCTGCAGCAGGATGAGGACGGCGAAGCCGTTGCCGATGCCATACGCGGAGATGAGCTGGCACAGGACGTAGAGCGCCCCCGTCGCGGCGGTCAGGGTGAGAATCGTGAGCAGCAGGAACCCAAACCCCGGCGTCCCCACGATGGGAGATCCATAGGGGCTGGACGTCCTCTCCATCCAGATGGCGATCCCCGTCGCCTGAACGCCAGCCACGAGCAGGCTCGTAATCAGCGCCGCCCTATTCAGCCGAGCCCTCCCAGCGGCGCCGAGCCGCCGCAGGCGCCGCCCCGGCGGCGTCAGGAGCGAGAACAGCTCGACGAGGATGAAGCCGGAGATGAGAGGGTTGAGGTCGAGGCTCAGGAAGCTCCACAGGTTCCGACCGATCTGAAACGAGAGCAGGGCTTGGACATCGATCCCGGGCAGCGGGAGCCGCCGCCCGAAGACATAGAGAGCCAGCAGGAACAGCGTCAGAAACAGCCGCCCCGCGTAAGGGATCGACGTCCTCGCGCGCGCGCTCACAGCATCGGTCACCATCAGGAGACCTCCCTGAAATCTGAAACGTTGGATGCTACGCCAAGGATAGCAGAAGGGTCGGACCCGGGGTTACGAGCCCTCGCCCCGCAGCTCCTCGTCGAGCTGATCGCCGATCTCCAGGGTCCGGCCGTAGGCGGCCTTGACCGCCTCGGTCAGCACCGCCGGAAACCGCCCCTGATTCAGGGCGTGCAGGGCCCGGGAGGTGGTGCCGCCGGGAGAGGTGATCTGCTCGGTCAGCTCGGTGGGAGAGAGGCCCGAGGCGAGCATCAACCCCGCCGTGCCCAGGATCGCCTCCAGCAGCATCTCGCGGGCGAGACCCCGGGGCTCGCCGAGGTAGACCGCCGCGTCCTCCAGCGCCTTGACGAGTTGGGCGAGCAGCGTAGGGCCGGTGCCGTAGGCCGCGGTGGCCCGGTCGACCTGGGCCTCGTCGGCGAAGAAGACCTCGCGTCCCATGGTCCGCAACAGGCCGCGCACGGTCTCCCGCGCCGCCTCGGGGACCTCGGGCGTGGCCGTCCACACCGTCAGGCCGCGGCCGATCCGGCACGGCAGGTTGGGCACGCAGCGGACGATCGCCGGACGCCCCAGAGCGTGTCCGATCGCCGCCGTGCGCGCGCCGGCCACGACCGACATCACGACCTGCTCCGGCCGCACGGCGCCGCGGATCTGCTTCAGGACCTTGCCCAGCGTCCCCGGCTTGATGGAGAGGACGATCAGATCCGATTCCGCGACCGCCTCCAGGGTGTCGGTGGTGCCGCGGACGCCGTAATCCCGAGAGAGCTGCTCGGCCCGTTCCGGACGCGGACCGGCGGCCCAGATGCGGTCCGGCGAGGCCAGCTCATGGGTGAGGAGGCCGCGGATCATGACCTCCGCCATGACCCCCGAGCCGACGAAGGCGATGCGCGTCTCCATGG
>QHVW01000210.1 GCA_003223675.1 Acidobacteriota bacterium | reverse complement strand
GCCCCTCGAAGGTGATGCCGCCCGTCACCGAGATCGCCTTGGTGGTGGGCCCCATGGAGCCGCAGACGAAGCGGGGCTTCTCCGGGGTGGAGTGGCGGGCGCAGGCCGCGCGGGCGATGGACGCGGAGAGGCGGTTGAGCTCGAAGGCGCGGTCGGCGAGGCCGTACTCGCCCAGCACCAGCGGGGTGCCGCCGAAGGAGTCGGTCTCCACGATGTCGCAGCCAGCGGAGAGGTAGCGCTCGTGCACGCCGTCCACCACGTCGGGACGGGTGGCGCAGAGGTTCTCGTTGCACCCCTCGAGCTCGGGACCGCCGAAGTCCTGGGCGGTGAGGGTCACCCCTTGCAGGGCCGTGCCGGTGGCGCCGTCGAGCACGAGGACGCGCGCCTTCAGGGCCGCCAGCAGGAGCGCCGTGCGCTCGTCCACGCCGGCGGGCCGCGGTGGGACTGGAACGTCGAAGACCGGGTCGCTCACTCTCTCCTCCTTCGGGCGGTCGATCGCCACAAAACAAAAAACCCGCCTCGTAAGCATCACGAGACGGGTTTCCCGCTCCGGACACTTATTTGTCGCCGTTCGCGACCGCATCCTCGCCTCGCGGCGAGAGGGCACCTTGGGTGTCCGTCCCAGGTCGCCGAGCCCGGCGGAGCCGGACCGCTCGTAATGCAGTACGGAGAATACCGAGAGAAGGTGGGGTATGTAAAGGGGTGGCGGAGTAGAATCGGCGCTCACTCAGCTAGGAGGAGACGATGAAAAAGCAGGGTAAGAAGCTGGTATTGGCGAAGGAGACGCTACGGATCCTAGAGTTGGAGAGCGCAAGGGGGGGCACGTCGGCCGGCACGTACTATGAGACCTGTTCCTGCGGAGTGGTGACGACGTGCAGTGGCAGCGCTCTCCCCTACGACTGCGAGGATCTTTTCAACCCCGCCGGGAGCAGCGCTTGCTGACATCGTGGGTGCCGGCGACGGTAGCGACGGTAATATCGCCCGCTGAAGCCTCCTGACGAAGAGCCCTCCTCCCTCGTATACCTGGGTATCCGAATCACGAGGGAGGAGGGACACCGTGAACAAAGCCCGACAGACCATCCTGCTGATCGCGCTCACAGCCATGCTGTCGGCCGCCGCCTTGCAATGGGCCGGGTGGCTCGGCCTGGGGCAAGGCGAGACCGTGACCGTCCCGGTCGCCCTGCCGCGTCCCGCTATCCGCACCGGCCTTCCTCGTCCGGGAGGCCGGATCGCGTCGCTGAATACGGCGGCCCTCGATCGCGCCCGCGCCGGCGGGATGGGCGGGCGCGATCCATGGCGCTTCGTCGATCCGCCGCCGATCCCGAATCCGGACGCGCAGAGATCGAAGAGGGCGCAGGCGCGGGTGGCCGCGAAGCCGGCGGAGCCTTCTCTTCCCCACCCGGACGATTTCACCCTGCGCTACCTGGGCCGCTTCGGTCCCCCGGAGAAGCAGATCGCCGTCTTCACCGACGGCCGGCGGGTCCTCAACCGGCAGGAGGGGGAGGTCCTCGACGGCAAGTTCATCGTGCCCCGGATCGGCTACGAGTCGGTGGAGATACGGTTCGTGGGATTCCCGGAGGCGCCGGCGCGGCGGGTGGGGGTGGTGGCGGGGCGACGGTAGAAAGCAGGACCCAAAGGACAAAAAGGACCCAAAGGACGGCAAGGACGTGAGGAGTGCCGTTCCTGTCCTTGAGTCCTTTTTGTCCTTTTGGTCCTTTGGGTCCTTTGGGTCCTTGAAGCTCCCCGATATACACTCTCCCCCCAGAGTCATGAACAAGCTCTGGCTGGCGCTCCTCGCGGTCGTCCTGCTGGGGTATTGGGGATTCTCACGGCCCCATGCCTCGGTCAAGGGCGATCCCATCGACTGGTCCGGTGAGCCCGTCCAGGAGCCGACCGAGCGGTCGCCGTTCGAGATCGAGACCCGCAAGGGCAGGATCACCCTCGACCCCAGAGCCTCCTTCGACGCCTCGGCCGTGGTCGCCTCGGACGAGCACTACCGCTTCGACGACGGCGCGTTCCTGGTGCCGGTGGACCTGGTGATGACCTGGGGGAAGCTCCCGGAGGAGCCCTACAAGTCCAAGGTCTCCTACGGCCAGATCACCCGCTACTACTTCTGGCGGACGAGCGCCCCGGACCTCGACCTCCACTACATCCAGACCCACTCCGCGAACATGCATATGATCCCCGCCGACGACAACGTCCGCCGGGCGCTGCTCTCGGTGGGGTCCGGGGACCCGGTGCGCGTTCAGGGGCTGCTGGTGAACGCCAAGCGGGACGACGGCTTCTCCTGGAACAGCTCGCTCACCCGCGAGGACGACGGCCCCGGGGCGTGCGAGCTGGTGTGGGTGGAGGAGATCCAGATCGGGCGGGAGGTCTACCGGTGAGCACTCTGGACCGAAAGTATCCCCTTGGGCCGGCCGCAGGATTTTTCCGCCCCAAAATCCATTTTTGAGGCTGTTTTTCGGTCCTTAACCCTGTCTGGCCCGCTTTTGAGCCTCGATTTCGGCTTTTGACCCTATTCGGAGCTTTTTTAAGGGTCCAAAATCCGCGGAACAGGGTGAAAACAGGAAAAGCAGGGTCAAAAACACGTCCGAAGCTCAGACGCCCTTGTATCCCCCGCAAACCCGCACCGGCAGCGGCGGATACTTCGGGAACCGCGGATCGACCGCCGCCAGGCCGCAGCGCACGAAGACGCTGCGGCGGGAGGCCAGAAGGCGCAGGTGCTCGCAGGTGGCGCAGAGGCCGGGGGGGACGGCGAGCTTTTCGAGGAAGCGGCGCTCCTCGTCCGTGGCGTTGTGATCTTCGTCTTCCATCAGGCCTCTCCCGTCTCCGCCTGGTGTTGGGCCAGGGCCTCCTCGGCCACCTTCCCCTCGGCCAGGGCCTCGACCTTGACGGCCGGGCCGAGGAGGAGCAGCAGGTCCCCCGTCTCCAGAAGGGTGCCGGCCTCGGGGAGGACGGGCTCCTCGCCGAGCTCGCCGCGCCGCCGGATCTCCATCACCCTCGCGCCGAGGGTCTGCGGCAGGCGGGCCTCGGCCAGGGTCTTCCCCACCAGGTGCGGCGGCACCGGCACCAGACGGAGGGCGAAGTCGGGGGGGATCTCCACGTACTGGCGGTTGGCCTGCGCGTCACGGCTGGAGACGAAGGTGGTGAGCAGCGCCGGCCGGCCCACCACCTCCTGGGCGTAGACGGCCAGCAGGTCGCGCTTGGCCAGGATGCCCAGGAATTTCCCCTCGCCGTCCACCACCGGCAGCCGCTCGTAATCGCTCTGGGCGAAGATCTCGGTGGCCAGGTGCAGCCGCTCGTCCGGATGGATCACCCGGTCGACCGGCGTCATCAGGTCGAGCGCCACCACGGCGGTCAGGGTCTCCGGGTTCTCCAGGGCGTACTTGATGTCGTGGAGGGAGACCGCGCCGGCGAGATGGCCGCCGTCCCCCACCACGAAGAGGCGCTGGCGCGGGGTGGCGAGGAACTTCCGGACCACCTCCGAGTAGGCCTCCCCCCGGCGCAGGGTCTGGGGATCGGGCCGCATCAGGTTCCGCGCCTTGAGCCCGGCGAGCACCGCCTCCTCCATGCGCAGGTCGATCCCCTTGCCGCGCAGGGACTCGGTATAGATCGAGTAGGGGTGGAGCCCGCGGGCGAGCAGGCTCGCCAGGATGGACGCCAGCATCACGGGCAGAATGAGGTCGTAGTTGCCGGTGAACTCGAAGAGGATCAGGATGGCGCTGATCGGCGCGTAGCTCGTCCCCGCCATCACCGCGGCCATGCCCACCGCGGCGTAGGCGCCGTAGGGGGAGGCGAGGCGGGGCCACAGGGCATGCATGAACGTGCCGTAGGACCCGCCGATCAGGGCGCCGTAGGCGATCGACGGGGTGAACATCCCGCCGGCGCCGCCGCTCCCCCGGGTCAGCGCGGTCGCGATCAGCTTGACCACGGCGATTCCCAGCAGGAGGAGCCCGGTGAGCTCCTGGGAGACGGCGATGTGGGGCGGCAGCTTCAGGGAGCCCGCGAGCGCCAGGTTGATCGTGCCGTACCCCCGGCCCAGGGCGTAGGGCACGTAGAGGCCGATCACCCCCAGGAGGGCCATCCCCAGCACCGGATGGAACGGCCGGGGGAGGAAACGCAGCTTCGCGAAGGCCTTGCCTCCCCACTTCACCCCTTCCATGAAGAGGATGGAGGCGAAGGCCGCGGCCACCCCCAGCCCGGCGTAGAGGAGCATCTCCCAGTAGCTCTTGAGGGCGTACTCGGGCGCCGCGTAGAGCGGCCGGTTGCCGGTGATGGCGCGGGCGATGAGGGTGGCGACGACCGAGGAGGCGACGATGGGGCCGAAGATCTCCAGGGCAAAATTGCCCAGGATGACCTCCATGGCGAACAGCGTCCCGCCGATGGGGATGTTGTAGGTGGCGGCGAGACCCGCCGCGGCGCCGCACCCCACCAGGATCTTGATCCGGTGGGCCGGCATCTCCAGCCGCTGCCCCAGCCAGGAGGAGACCATGGCACCCAGCCGGATCATCGGGCCCTCGCGGCCCAGCGAGCCACCGGCGCCCACGGTGACGATCGCCGAGAGGGCGTTGATCAGCACCGGCCGCGGCGCGATCCGGCCTCCCGAGAGCGCGACGGCCTCGATCAGCATCGCCATCCCCTCGCCGCCCCCCTCCCCCGGGGTCCGGCGGCGGGTGCGCCAGTAGATGACCCCCAAGAGCGCGCCGCCGATGGCCGGAGCCGCCACCACCACCCAGCGGTGGACCTTGGGGATGAGGGTGAGCAGGTCTCCAGAGGAGCCCCAGAGGAGGGTCTGGACGGCCCCGATCAGGAGGTCGGTGGCGGCTCCCAGCAGGCCGCCCACGACGCCGACGGCGCCGATGAGGAGGAAGAAGAGGCGGTCTTCCCGGTTGGCGAGGCCGAAGCGGCGGGCCAGGGTGAAGTCGAGCGACCCGGCCCAGTCGCGAAGGCGGCGGAGCCAGCCGCGGGAGCGCGTCTCCATGAGGGGGGACTGTATCAAGGCCGCCCGGGCCCCCGGAGTCCCTTAGCCAAATCCAAAGGCGCGGAACTGCTGTTCCATAAACATGCTCACTTGTGTATAATCACCCTCGAGGTCATCCTTCGGGGTGATCACACCTCCCGGGATTCCGCCGACGAGCGTCCGCCGCCGGTTCTTGGAATCCCACGGCGGAAGTTCCGCCCCGCGGTACCAACCTTCCTACCGCGGCGCTTCCGTAACCGGCGTCGCGCGCCACGCCCCGAGGGGACCGGATTTCCGGTCCCCTTCGCCTTTTCTGGCCGCCTTACGCCCCGACGGACGGCTCCTGCCGCAGCGCGATGACGGAGCTGCGGCGCAGATTGACCAGCATGCGCGTCAGAGTCGCCTCGCCGTAGCCGGAGATGCGCTGGCTGTGGAGCATGTCCACCACGGCGATGCTGGGCCCCAGGCCATCGATCATCACCTCCCCCTGGGAGGCCTTCCGCCACAGCTCGAGAGCCCTGAGCAGGAAGCTCTCGTCGAGCTTCTTGACCTGCTTGGGCAGAGACTCGAGGAGGCTCCAGCCGTTCCTCCTGCCGTCGATCAGAGCCAGGACGGGGAGCACGTTGGCGCTCATGACCTGCTTGGTCCGCCCCCACGGCGTGTTGACCGTGAACGTCAGGAACGAGGTCTGGCGGGCCTCCTCGTCGTCCAGCCGGCCGTCGATGATCAGCCGGGACTCGGTGTAGCGCGACGCGAGGATGGACGGGTAGAAGTCGAGGATCGACCCGTGCTCCGGGCTCTTGAAGACGAGCTTGTCCTCGAGCACGCAAGCGTCGATCCCGGTGGAGAGAAAGCACCAGAGGGCATCCTCCGGGGTTTCCACGATCGGCTCACCCATGACGTTGAAGGAGGTGTTGAGGATGACGGGAACGCCCGTCTTCTCGTAGAACCGCTGGACGAGCTCGTAGAAGCGACCGTTGGCCTCGGGCGTCACCGTCTGCAGGCGGCCCGTGCCGTCGACGTGGACGACTCCGGGGACCTGCTCCGCCTTGCCGTCGCGGAAACGGATCACCCGCAGCATGTAGGGGCTCTCGGCGGAGAAGCCGTCGAGATCGAACCAGTCCTTCGCCAGGGTGAGGGGCACCACGGGCGCGAAGGGACGGAACGCCTCGCGGTGCTTGACCCGGCCGTTGAGCAGGGCCTTGGCGTCCGGCGAGCGCGGGTCGCAGAGGATGCTGCGCTGGCCAAGCGCGCGGGGACCGAGCTCCGAGCGTCCCTGGAACCAGCCGACGATCTTGCCCTCGGCGAGCAGGTCCACCGTGCGGGAGATCACGTCGTCCGGCTCTTCGACCTCGATGTGCGGGGTCTTGGCAATGGCCTGGGAGACCTCCGCGGCCGAGTAGGGGCGTCCGACCGCGTCGTGCCCGAGCGGCCGGCACGTGTTCCGGCCCGTCAGTTGCCACAGCCCGTAATAGGCGGCGCCGATCGCCACCCCGCTGTCTTCGGCGGCGGGGGCTATGTAGACATCCTTGACATCCTTGAACCCCCGCTCGCGCAGGATGCGCTCGTTGGCGACGCTGTTGAGGGCCACCCCACCGGCATAGCAGAGCTTCTCGCTCGGGCAGAGGTCGCGCAGGTGGTCGATCAGGTAGAGCAGCGCGTCCTCGAGCGCCGCCTGCGCCGAGGCGGCGAGGTCCTCGTATTCCTTCTGACGCCGCGGCCAGCGGTCGGTATAGTCGAACCGCTCGGGCACGGCGTCGGAGAACTCGAAGCTCCCGTCCACCAGCGCAAAGAAATCGCTCGTCGGCAGCGTCGGCCGGCCATAGGGCGCCAGCCCCATGACTTTTCCGGCCTCGTGGACGTTGGCGAAGATCTGCCAGGCCGCCGCGGCGAAGATCCCTCCGAGGCTGCGGAATCTCGGCATGCGGAGGAACTCGTAGATCAGCCATCGCGCCTTCTCGACCATGTGCTTCTCGAGGGGCACCAGGCGGGTCCCCGAGGCGGCGTAGAGAGAGATGGTCTCGGCCCCCTCCGGCACCTGTCTTTTGATCACCGCACGCTCGTCCGCCGTGAGGTCTTCCTGCGACGAGCCGACGCCGTCCACGACGAGGACCGCCGAGCTCTCGAACCCGGAGACGGCGAAGGCGCTCATCGCGTGCGCCAGGTGGTGCCCCACGGTCAGCACCGGGATCTTGTTCTTCGTCGCCTGCAATAGAGGGTTGAGCGTCACGTCGTCGATCTGGCTGGTCACCCGGCCGGTCGAACAATTGACGATCAGGCTGAGGTCGCGGGGCTGGATCCCCGCGTAGCCCAGGCAGTAGTTGAGGGCGAGCGACGGGTAGGCCCCGTGCGTCACACTCCGCTTTTTCCGGGTCAGGCGCTCTTCCTGGACCGCCGCGACGATCCGGTCCCCCTGGAGCAGGCAGACGGCTCCGTTGTGCGAATTGCTGATTCCGAGCACCCAGGGCTCGCTTTGTGCCATCTGGATAACCTCCGTTGTGCCCACGGATTCATGATCACCTCTAAGTAACGGATAGAGTCTGCGGAGTCCCTCGCCAGCCATCCCAAAATCGCAGTGTTTGTCATGCAAAGTCCGGGCTAAGCGGCGCCGCAGGAGATCGCCAGTGGGCCCGGGATTTGCTTAAAATTACAGACGAAGCCTGAAGAATCAGCGTAAAATCAGGATTTCATATGGCCCAACCTCTCCGCTCTCCCGCCGCCCTCCAGATCCTCCCCAGCGCCTGCCCCATGGACTGCCCGGATGCCTGCAGCCTGGACGTCCAGGTCGAGGACGGCCGTGTCGTCAAGGTCGACGGCAGCCGGGTCAATCCCTACACGCAGGGGTATATCTGCTCCAAGGTGCGGCGCTTCCCTGACCTCCTCTATGGAGAGGGGCGTCTGCTCTATCCGGCGGTGCGGCGCGGGGCGAAGGGAGAGGGAGGGTTCGCGAGGATCTCGTGGAACGAGGCGCTCGATCTCGCGGCGGCGAAGCTGCGGGCGGCCCGGGAGCGCTTGGGCGGCGAGTCGATCCTGCCGTTCTCCGACGGCGGCTCCAACGGCCTGCTCACCCAGGACACGACGGATGCGCGGCTGTTCTACCGGCTCGGCGCCTCCAGGCTGGCCCGCACGGTCTGCAGCGTTCCCACGAGCATGGCGGCGGCCGGTCTCTACGGCAAGATGGCGGGAGTCGCGTTGCCGGACTACATCCATTCGCGGCTGATCGGGGTCTGGGGCGTCAATCCGTCGACGACCGGCATCCATCTGATTCCGGTCCTCCAGGAGGCGCAGCGCCGCGGGGCGAAGCTGGTGGTGATCGATCCCCGGCGGACGCAGCTCGCCAGGAAGGCGGATCTCCACCTGGCGCCGCGGCCGGGCACGGACCTGCCGATCGCTCTCGCGGTGATCCGCTGGTTGTTCGAAACGGGGAGAGCCGATCTCGCCTTCCTGGCGCAACATGCTCATGGGGCCGATGAGCTGCGGGCGCGGGCCCTGCCGTGGACGTTCGAGCGGGCCGCCGCGGTTTCCGGCGTGCCGGCGGAGGACCTGGAGCGCTTCGCCCGGCTCTATGCCGAGACCTCGCCGGCCGTGCTACGCATCGGCTGGGGGTTCGAGCGCAACCGGAACGGCGGCTCGGCCGCGGCCGCGGCCCTGGCCCTGCCGGCGGTGGCCGGCAAATTCGGCGTCCGCGGCGGCGGCTACACGATGAGCAACTCCGGCCTCTGGGGAGCTCTCGACCGCCCGGCGGCCCTGTGCGAGCAGGAGCCGGCGACGCGCATCCTCAACATGAACCGCTTGGGGAGGGACCTCCTCGAGCGACAGGATCCGCCGGTGGCCGTGCTCTTCGTCTACAATTGCAACCCGGCGGCGACCCTGCCCAACCAGGAGATGGTGTTGCGGGGCCTCCGGCGTGAGGATCTCTTCACGATCGTCTTCGAGCAGGTGTGGACCGACACCGCGCGATGGGCCGACCTGGTGCTGCCGGCCACCACCTTCTTCGAGCACGAGGAAATGTCGCGCGGCTACGGCTCGATGATCCTGCACCGGTCGCCCGCGGTGGCGGAGGCGGCGGGGGAGGCGCGGCCCAATTACGAGGTTTTCGCCGATCTCTGCCGGCGGCTGGGCTTGGCCCGTCCCGGCGAGCCGGAGACTGCGGCCGCGCTCGGCGACGCGCTGCTCGCGGGGGCGCCGCGCCTCAGGGCCGCGATCGAGCGCGACGGCTTCGCCTATCCGGACAGCGGCTGGGCGCCCATCCAATTCGTCGACGCCTTCCCGCTGACGCCGGACGGCAAGATCCACCTCGTGCCCGAGGCGCTCGATCGCGAGGCGCCGCTGGGGCTCTACGGTTTCCAGGACGATCCGGCGACCCGGGCCTATCCGCTCGCTCTGATCTCGCCGGCCACGAACCGGACGATCAGCTCCACTCTGGGCCATCTCTATAAAGGCATTGCCACCCTCGAGATGCATCCCCAGGATGCCGGGCCCCGGGGGCTCCGGACCGGCGACACGGTGCGCGTCTGGAACGATCTCGGCGAGGTCCGCGTGCCGGTGCGGGTGAGCCCGGACGTGCGCCCGGGCGTGGTCTTCCTGCCCAAGGGCCTGTGGAGCCGGCACACGCTCTCGGGGACGACCGCCAACGCGCTGGCGCCGGACACCTTTACCGATCTGGGCGGGGGGGCGTGCTTCAACGACGCGCGGGTGCAGGTGGAGCTCAGCCCGTAGGGGGCCGCGCGGCGCTCACGGGGCTGAGGGCTGGTAGGCCGCGAAGGCCTGATCGTCGATCCTGAGCTTGATCTCGCCGTCTTCGTCAAAGAGCGGGTACGCGGTTTGCGGTGGCGGGCCGTGATAATAAATCGGCTCCTTTGCCCTTCGCCTCCGAATCGATATGGTGCCGAACTCGAACCGCTCGAAGTGCTCTTTCAGAAAGGCGGTCTTGGCCTCATCCCCCTTGTACCTCTCGAAATGATTCCATGGGATCGCCCAGATGAGCACGTCGAAATCGGACAGGCGGCCTTCGAGCCACTGGGAAACCCGTTCGCGATAATCCGGTCCTTGCGTCGGATGCACCAGCAAGGTCACGAGGTGACACACGCCTCCGGGCGACAGATGCCGATCGAGGCCTGCGATGACGCGGGACAGCAGCTCCTCGCCGGACCGGCCGCCGCTGAATAATGCCGCAGCTTGAGACCCGGAAGGGGCTTCGAGCCCGGCAGGCGTCTCCGGCTCCGGATTGAAGGGGGCATTCGCGATGATGAGATCGAAAGTGGATCCCGCGACAGGCGCGTAGAGATCGCCCACCTGGAAGTCGACGTTTCGAATGTCGTTGAAGCCGGCGTTGAACCGGGAGAAGGCGATCGCCCGTTCGCTGATGTCCACTCCCACCACCGCGCGCGCGTGACTGGCCGCGCGCAGCGCGTAGATCCCCGAGCCGGTGCAGAGATCCAGCGCCTGATCGACGGGCGCACGGTCGACGATATTGGCGAGGACATAGGAATCCGGGAACAGACAACTGACCTTGTTGAGGCTGGGGTTGGGCAGCGCGTTGTCGGTGGCCACCAGCAATCCCCGGCATGGGAACAGATTCAGGTGCGACTGCGCCCAGGGGCCGCGCACCTCGATGAGGCGCATCTCCTCCAGGGCGCGGATGTGGTCCGGCTCCAGCAGGCCCGCGAGCTCCGACAGCTCGGTCTCCTCACCCATCAACAGCAATCCGATCAGCGGATCCAGGGCGGACGTGGTGGGGCTGCGCTCGCGCCACCGGTGGTCGAACAGGCGCGGCAGCCCGAGCGCGTTCCTGCCGAGCCGCTCGGCCAGCCCGCGCTCGGAATAACCGAGCCCGGTCAGGCGGGTGCGCAGGCTGGACGCCGCTTCGGGGCTGGTCAGCTCCGGTGGCGGTGGGCTCGTCATGCGGTGGCGACCTCGGACGTGGCGTTGATGGCGGCCAGGGCCGCCGGTATGGGCGCCAGGCTCGCAGCATCAAAGCCCAGGGCTTCCTTCAGCGCCTGCCGCTCGTCGGTGGTGCCGTGCTCGAGGATCTCCTGCAGGCGCCACACTCGCCAGATGCGCTGCCATTGAGTCTCCACGGCCGCCGGCGCGCTCTCCTGTACGCGCGCCATGAACGCCTGGATGGCGGAGAGCGACCACTTGGTATGGCCGGTCACATAGTTGTCGATGCTGTTGTGCAGGCGAAAGCTCAACGCCGCCCAATGGTTGTCGGTCTTGGCCACGAACCCCCGCCAACTGTCGAGGTAGCCTCCGCCGACGCCCGTGGCCTCGATGCCGAGATTGCATCCGAGGAGCTCGGGCAGGGAATGACGTGTATTGAGCGAGGCGGCGACCAGCATGAGGTTCATGGGATTCACCTGGCAGAACTCATAGAGGCGGCGGTCCGTGGCGGGGAGCATCGCTTCAGGCCCCGCCTGACTGACCGCGTTCCGCATGATCCGATTGTGATTCCAGTCCATGATTCCGTCGCCCTGCTCCGACGCATAGATGCGGAACAACCATCCATACTCCTCGCGGTCCGACCGGTGGACGTCGGCGAAGCCCTGCAGCCAGACGCCATCGAAAGCGATGGCGATGGAAGGCTGCTCCGGCTTGGGGGCGTTCATCGGCGTGGGTATCTTTTCCGGCGGGGCCTGCGGCCGCGAGCGGATGTTTTTATCGTGGCGCTCGACGACCAGCTCCGCGATGGCGCGTTCGGACCACTTGGGAGGGGGACTGGCGGCGAGCCGCGGGTCGTTCTTGAACGCGGCGCCGAGCTTGAGGAGAAACGCGTCGAGCATTGTCCTGGCGAACAGGCGGACCGCCGGGTAGAGGTCGGCGTTCGAGCCGTAATAGAGCTGTTCCTGAATCGGGAGGGGGCCGAAGCGCGCCATGGCGTAGCCCTGGAGATCCTTGGGATCCTGCGGGTAGCCGTACTCGCCGCGGAGCGCCACCGGCGGCTTCTCCTGTCGAGCGACGGGCTCGGATTTGAGGCTGACGACCCACTCGCGAAGCTCGCGCTGCTCCGCCGCGGTGAAGACGTCGAACATGGGGCCTTCGAACGAGATGCTGTGGTAGAGGAAAGGGCTGTCGTCGGGAGAGCCGGGATAGATCAGCCCGGACTCCACCAGGTGATCGAGCATCTCCGCGTGGCCGGTTTCGCCGCCGCGGAAAAGATCCTCCGCCCGCGTGCCGCCGAACGAAATGCGGGTATGGTGCCCGAGCGCAAAATGCGCCTTGCGCTTGATCATCTCCAGAACGAACTCGCGGGGGATCATGGGCACATTGCGGCCGAGCATGGCCTCTTCCCACATCCCATAGGAGCCATGGGCCGCGGCGAACCCCCTGGCCATGCGCGCGCGCTCGCCGTCGTCCTCCGCGAGGAGCCGTACGGCGGCCTCGATCGCCGAGTCACGGAGGGCTTCGTGCTCGTACATATCGAGGTATTGGAGATTGGCCTTCTGGCTCCGCAGCTCGTCCGCGAGCCGGGCGAGCAGCGGACAAGGCCCGAGGACGGCCATCCAGAGATTGAATCCTATCGTCTCGGAGCGGAAGGAACCGGGAAAGAGGCCCAGCACAAGGCCGAGCAATGCGTGCTCATAGGAGATCTCGGCGCAGGGAGAGGCATCTTCCAGCTCCCACCGCGAGATGCCCGCCGGGGGCACGCCGAGGCTGCGCAAGAGCGCGCCATACCGTTGCGCGTAGCTCTCGCCGGATCCAGGATCGCCGAACCGGATCATGAGCTGTTTGATCGCGGCCATCCCGACCTCATTTTCGACCACGTTTGCACGCACCAATCCGTGCAGCCAGGCGCCGTCGGCCAAGCCCACCGGCGCGAATTCGCGGGCGATCCGCGGCGGCCAGCTCGCGGAATGGGCCTCCAGAGCTGGAGGGTTGGCAAGCTCGTCCGCCGCCCATTGGATGAGACTGTCTACGTAGTCGAGCGGAGCTGCGGCCGCGAGGGCAGGGACGGTCGCGCTTTCGAGGGCTGCCCCGGCAAATTGAAACGCCGGCTCGAAGTAGTGGACGTTCTCTTCCGGGTCCAGCAATCTGCAGTAGAGATCCCGCGGCGAGCAGCGGTCGGGAAGGTGGCGAATCCCGTCGCCGAAATGCGGAGCGTTAATCTCCGTGGACATGGTGTTCCTCATCGTATAAGTCTACCACTCAAGCTCCCGTGCGCACGGCGGGGGCCTCGGCGAGGACGCTCGCCGCGGGCCGCCGCTCCTTGCGGGGGGTGAGCACGGTGGGGGCCGCCGGCCGCTGGGCCTCGGCGCGGGTGGCCTCGGACCGCTTCTGGCCCACGATGCGGGCGTAGACCGACAGCGCCTGCGCCACCACCTGGTCCATGTTGTAGTACTTGTAGGTGGCGAGCCGGCCCACGAAATGGACGTCCGAGCGCTCCTCGGCCAGCGCCTGGTACTTCTTGTAGAGCTCGTTGTTCTCCGGCCGCGGCACGGGATAGTAGGGATCCCCCTCGGCCAGCGGATACTCGTAGACCAGGCTGCTCTTCCGGTGCTCCTGGCCAGTGAGGTGCTTGAATTCGGTGACCCGGGTGTAGAGGTGCTCGTTGGGGTAGTTGACCACCGCCACCGGCTGCACCCACTCCTGGTTGACCGTCTCGTGCTCGAACCGGAGCGACCGGTACGGGAGCTTGCCGTAGCGGTAGTCGAAAAATTCATCCACCGGCCCGGTGTAGATCATCTTCTCGTAAGGGATCACGTCGACGATCTCCCGATAGTCGGTGTTGAGCAGGATCTTGACGTTGTCGTGGTCGAGCAGGTTCTCGAACATCCGCGTGTAGCCGCGCAGGGGCATGGCCTGGTAGGTGTCGGCGAAGTAGCGGTCGTCCCGGTTGGTGCGCACGGGCACGCGGGCGGTGACCATGGCGTCGAGCTGCGAGGGGTCGAGCCCCCACTGCTTGCGGGTGTAGCCGCGGAAGAACTTCTCGTAGAGCTCGCGGCCGACGCGGCCCACGACCACGTCCTCCGAGGTGCGCACCACCTCGCGGGGCTCGGCCACGGAGGCGAAGAAGCCCTCCATCTCCAGGCTGGTCAGCTTCAGCCCGTAGAGCTGGTTGATGGTGTCCAGGTTGATCGGGATGGGGACGAGCTGGCCGTCCACGCTGGCCCGCACCCGGTGCTCGTAGGGGCGCCAGCGGGTGAAGGTGGAGAGGTACTCGAAGACCTCCCGCGAGTTGGTGTGGAAGATGTGGGGCCCGTATTTGTGGATCAGGATCCCCGCGTCGTCGTAGCAGTCATAGGCGTTGCCGCCGATGTGCGGCCGGCGGTCCACCAGCAGGACTTTCTTGTTCGAGCCGCGCGCCAGCCGCTCGGCCAGCACGCTCCCCGCGAACCCCGCTCCCACAATCAGATAGTCAAACATCACCGGCTCCTTTCGAGTCGTCGGTTCCCAGATGCACGGAGCGGGCCTTCCGCCGCGGGCCAGACCGAGAAACGTCTGTCAATTCGTCGCGTCCGGCCCGCCGCGGCGCCGCAGCACGGCGCCGTCGATGAGGTCGGACATGTGTCGGAACGTGCGGCTCCAGGAGCCGCGGGAGAGGAATTCGTCGACCTGGGCCAGCCACGCCTCGCGCTCGGGGGACCCCTCGCCCAGGCGCCGCATCGACCGCTCGGCGGCGGCCACGAAGGCCTCGGGGTCCTCGGCGATCTCGACCAGCGCCAGCTCGCCGTAGGGGCGCACCACGTCGTGGATGGGGGTGGAGACCACCGGCCGCCCCCCCGCCAGGTACTCGGGCGTCTTGGTGGGGCTGATGAAGCGGGTGGACTCATTTGCCGCGAAGGGCATCAGGGCCGCGTCCCAGCCGGCGAGGTAGGACGGCAGCTCGTCGTAGGCCTTCATGCCCAGATAGTGGAGGTTGCTCCGCCGCGGCAGGGTCTCGGGGTCGATCTTGACCACCGGGCCGATCATCACCCACTGCCAGGCGGGCCGGGCGTCGGCCGCCGCGGCGAGGAGGTCGAGATCGATGCGCTCGTCGATCACCCCGAAGTAGCCGAGGCGCGGCCGGGGGATCGCCGCCTGGTCGGCGGGCTCCGGGCACGGCCGGCGGGCCCGCCCGAAGTGCTCGGCGTCGATGCTGCTCGGGAAGGCGTGGACGGAAGGATGGCGCTCGCGCTTGGCCTCGTAGAGGCTCTGGCCGCCGGTGAAGACGAGGTCCGCGATCTCCAGCAGCCGGCGCTCCCGCTCCAGCAGGGCCGGCGGCGCGCCGCGGAAGAGCGACAGCTCGTCCATGCAGTCGTAGACCACCGCCGCGGGCGCGAGGCCCGCCGAGAAGCCGAGGGCCATCGGCGTGTAGTACCAGAGGACGTAGTCGCTGACGCCGTGGTCGGCGAGCATTCCTTGCAACAGATCGCGCTGGGCCGCCTCCACCTCCTCCTGAGGCAGGCCGTGCGGCAGGCGCGGCACGGCGACCAGGACGCCTCCGGGGCGCTCGCCGACGTCGAGGCGGGCGGGGCCGTCCTCAAAGACCGGTTCCTCGACGAAGAAGACCCGGCGGTCGCGGGCGAAGCGGCTCATCAGGTGCTGGGGCCGCTGATAGACGAAGTCCCACCGCAGGTGGGAGAGGCAGACGAGGTCCGGCTGGGGGGCGAGACCGGGCATAGATTGTTGGGCCTCCTCAAAAGGCTGCATGCTCACTCTCCTGGTTGTCCTCCCGGAGCGCGTCCGGGTCCTGATCTTGGAAAAGCTCTGGCTCCCCCTGGAAGCGGGCGATCTGGCGCGCCAGCTCCTCGGCGAGCGGAGGATGGATCTCCCGGCGTCCCGCAGGGTCGGGGTAACCCCAGAGACCGCTCCGGCAGTAGCGGTCGTCGTCCCAGCCCGGGTAGTCGAGGATCGGATAGAGGCAGATGCCGTGCACGGGGATTCCCTCGCGCCGGGCGGCCGTCACCTCGCCGGCGACGTAGCGGAGCCAGCCGTGGCGATGGCCGTCCTGGGCGCCGGTCTCGGCGATCACCAGCGGCCGGCCGTAGCGCTCCCAGGCCTCGCGCAGGATCTCCCGGAAGGGCCGGTAGAGCGGGTCCCCCCGCTCGATGGTGGGCCCGTCGAGGATCCATTGGTTGTTCGGGTAGTAGTTGAGCCCGACGACGTCCAGACAGCGCTCGTCGCCGCCGAGCTGCGGCCAGAGGCGGCCGGCGATCATGTCCCAGGCCTGAAACTGGGCCCGCCGGTGCCCCTCGGCGGCGGCCCGCATCCCGGGCTGCGGCGGATCGGCCTCGATGTGGATCGCGGGATCGCTATGGAGGATGCGGGCCCGCGAATCGACGCTCCAGAGAGCGTCGATGGCCGCCAGGGACGCCCGCGCGAGCTGTGCCTTGAGCTCGAACCCCCGGCCGGTGGCGCAAGGGTTGAAGTAGCCGACCTCGCCGCCGGCCCAGGACCAGAACGAGATCTCGTTGACCGGAACGTACCAGGGGACGTCGTCCGTCTCGGCGGCGATCAGCCGGGCCACGGCGCGGGCGTAGTCCGCGAAGCGGTCCACGAATTCAGGGCGGAAGATGTCGAGGCCGTCCGGCCAGCCGTAGTGGCAGAGGTCCCAGATCACCTGCAGACCGGCCTCCCGCGCGGCCCGCACCCGGGGGAGCAGCGAAGAGAGGTCGTAGCGGCCGGGCGAGCGCTCGATACGGTGCCAGCGGGCGCCGTCGCGCACGGTCCACACCCCGAGCCCGCGCACTCGCGCGTAGTCCTCGGCGGCGAAGCGGTCGTGCCCCGTCGCCGCGATCAGGTCGAGCCGCCGGCCGTCATTGCGCCGGTGACAGGAGCATTCGAAACCTACCATCCAGAAACTTCGAAACATCAGTCGTTCATGCCCTCGCGGGGGGCGAGAGATGCAAGATGCGGACCACTGGCTGTGCCGCGCCGGTGCCTGATCCGGAGCCTCCGGGGTCTTCGCCGAAAAAGACCAAAAGAACATGGAAAAGGGCTACAGGAGGCCGTGTAAGAGCTACAAGACCGGCCTCTGCCGGAGAAAGCACCAGAATGAATAAGGGCGACCATCGCGGTCGTGGTGACCACGCCGGCTCGCCTGCTCTTGGAGGGTTTCCTATGTGCTCCCGGACTCTGCGGAAAGCCGCCACCACCCTGTTCCTCGCCGCCGCCGTCACCCTGTCCTGCGCCGCGCCCTCGCAGGCCAGCCTGTGCCATCCCCGCCACGCCTCCGGGGAGGCCGAGCAGACCGGGCCCGAAAGGGGCTTCGTCTCCTTCCTGGTGCAACTTTTCGAGCTCATCGGCGGGGCTCTGGACCCCAACGGCGCCCACTGACCCTCAAGCCGGCACCGGCGCTTTTGGGCGCCGGTGTCACTTTTTCCCCCGTTGCAGCAACTTTAAAGGTAGGGGCGAGCTCACACCGCCTTCACTCTGGAGTCTGCTTGGGGGAGGAATACGGCTTGATCAATGCGCGTCACCCGGACCGGAACGCCTTCGATAGATTCTCGCGCGGCGGCTCCTCCGCAGTCGAGGAACGGTGGATCGAGGACCACCTGCGCGCGGGGTGTGCCTTGTGCCAGCGGGAGGTCGACGAGCTCCTGCTGCGCGTGTTCGCTCCCCCGAGCGAGGAGAGCCTGGAGCAGGACGCCGCCTGGGACCGCATCTTCGCCAGCCTCGGGGCACGGCTGGCCCGCGCCGCCACCGAACGGCAGGAGGCGCCCGGCCTGCTCGCCGAGCTGCTCGACCGGCCATGGGAGGAGTGGCCGGTCCTCTTCCGCCTCGACCGCCGGCTGCAGACGATCGCCGTCTGCGAGCTGTTGATCGAGAAGAGCTTCGAGGAGGGGTTCCGCGACGCCCACCGGGCGATCGAGCTGGCCGACCGCGGGCTCCTGCTCGCCGGGCTGCTCGAAGGCGACCGCTACGGCCGCGCCGTGGTGCAGGATCTCCAGGCCCGTGCCTGGGCCTATCTGGGCAACGCCCGCCGCATCGCCTACGACCTCGCCGGGGCCGCGGAGGCGCTCGCCCAGGCCGAGCGGCTGGCCGAGGAGGGCTCGGCCGATCCGCTGGAGGAGGCGCGCATCCTCGATCTCCGCGCCTCCCTGCTCAGCGACCAGGGGCACTTCGAGCAGGCCGCCGAGCTGCTCGACGCGGTGATCGACATCTACGACGACGTCCACGAGCCGCACCGCAAGGGGCGCGCGATGATCAGCCAGGGGCGGTGCCTCGGCTATGCCGGCTGGCCCGAGG
>QHVW01000416.1 GCA_003223675.1 Acidobacteriota bacterium | reverse complement strand
GGAAGCTCCCCTGCTGCACCATGGTGTCCAGGTCGGCGTTGGTGGCGGCGATGATCCGCACGTCCACCTTGATCGTGTCGAGCCCGCCCAGGCGCATGAACTCGCGCTCCTGGATCACCCGCAGGAGCTTCGACTGGGTGTCGAGCGGGATGTTGCCGATCTCGTCGAAGAAGACCGAGCCGCCGTTCGCCAGCTCGAAGAGCCCCCGCTTGCTGGCCACCGCGCCGGTGAAGGCGCCGCGGATGTGGCCGAAGAGGTTGCTCTCCAGCAGGTCGGCCGGCATCGATCCGGAGTTGACGGTGACGAACGGCCCCTCGGCCCGGCGCGAGTGGTGGTGGATCGCCTTGGCCACCAGCTCCTTGCCGGTGCCGCTCTCGCCGAGGATCAGGATGTTGCTCTTGGCGGGCGCGGCGAGCTGGATGAGGTCGTAGACCTGCAGCATCGGCTTGCTCTTGCCGAGGATGTTGTCGAAGGCGAAGCGCTGGCGGAGCTGCTCGCGCAGGGCGCGGTTCTCGGAGGTGAGCCGCCGCTGGTCCAGCCCCTTGCGGACGGTGAGCATCACCTCTTCGTTCTTGAACGGCTTGGGGATGTAGTGGAAGGCCCCCTCGCGCATCGCCTCGATGGCGCTCTCGATCGAGGAGAAGGCGGTGATCACCACCACCACCTGGTCGGGATCGCGCCGGCGGACCGCGCGCAGCACCTCCATGCCGTGCATGCCGGGGAGCATGAGGTCGAGGAGGACGAGGTCGACCTCCTCGCGCTCCAGGACCGCCAGCCCCTCCTCGCCGGTCGAGGCGGTGAGCGGCGTGTGCCCCTCCTTGCGGATGAGCACGGTCAGGATGTCCTGGAGAACCTCTTCGTCGTCGATGATCAGGATGTTCATGCGGTCGTGCCCGGAGCGTCCCTGTAGCGGGGAAGCTCCACGAGGAAGCAGGCGCCCTCCCCGGGCCGGCTCACCACTCGCAGATCTCCCCCATGCCGGCGCACGATGTCATAGCTGATCGAAAGCCCCAGACCGGTCCCTCCGCGGTTGAGCTTCGTCGAATAGAACGGCTGGAAGATCATCTCCAGCTTCTCGGGCGGGATGCCCGGCCCGCTGTCCGCCACCTTCACGGTGACCGTCGAATCGCTCGCCTCCAGATCGACGTCCAGCCGGCCGCCCGTCTCGCTCATGGCGTCGACGGCGTTCAGGATCAGATTCGTGAACACCTGCTGGAGCTCGCCGTCGCACCCCATCACCCGCGCGGGCTCAGACGACGGGTTCCAGCCGATCTCGATCCGCCGCTTCGACATCCGGTCCCCCAAGAGGTCGAGGCACTCGCCGACCACCGGCGCGAGATCCACCGGCTTCGGCTCGTTCTGGCGCTTGCGGGCGAATTCCAACAGGTTGTTGACGATCCGCGAGGCCCGGAACGTCTGCCGCTCGACCTTCTTGAGGATCTCATAGTGGGGGTCCGAGGGCGCCGTCTCTTCGAGCAACATCTGGGCGTAGCTCGAGATTCCGGTGATCGGGGTGTTGACCTCGTGGGCCACTCCGGCGGCCAGCATGCCGAGGGCGGCCAGGCGGTCCTTCTCGCGCAGGGCGTTCTCCATCGCCACCCGCTCCGAGACGTCGTGGAGCACCAGCACGTAGAGCCCCTGGCGCCGGTCGCGCTCGAAGGCGGCGAGCGAGAGCTGGAGATGGCGCTCGGCGCCGGACGGATCGCACCAGCTCACCTCGACCGGCCCTTCGCCGGGCGCCGGGAGCGGATCGACCGGCAGCACCGCCTCCAGACCGCCGCCGATCAGCTCGGCGCGGTCCTTGCCCAGCAGGCGGCAGAAGGCGCTGTTCACCGACACCAGCCGGCGGTCGCCGTCGAGCACCGCGATGCCGGCCGGGGACGACTCGAAGATCCCCTCCGTATACCGCTGGAGCTGCTGCACCTCTTCCAGGCGGATCTGGAGCTGGCCCATGAGCTGCGCGTTCTCGATCGCCAGCGCCGCCTGGCTGAGCAGGTGGCGGATCAGCTCCGTGTCCTCGCTGTTGAGCGGCGAATGGTCAGCCTTGTAGCCGGTGAAGACCAGGCCGATCCCCCGGCCGCGCACGGTGAGGGGGAAGGCGTAGCGATATCCGGCCACGAACAGCCGGGTGGCGGGCGACAGCGGCTCGCCCGGCATGGCCACTCCGGAGAGCGGCGCCAGGTCCCGTCCCCAGACCTCGGTGCCGAGCACGCCGTACGGCAGCCGGTCCGGCAGCTCCGCCTCGGGGTGGACGGCCACCAGCGTCTCCCCTTGGGCGAGGTAGAGATTGGCCTTGCCGACCTGGACCCCATCCTCGATGCCGTCGAGGAGAGCGATGCAGAGGCGGCCGAGGTCGCGCTCGTGGAGCAGCTCGCGGCCGAAGCCCGAAAGGGCCCGGCGCTTGCCGAAGGTGTCGCGGTATTGCAGCCGCTCGAGCACCGACGAGATGGCCGAACGCGCCGGCACCAGGAGCCCGGCGAGCATCAGCCCGGAGACGAACAGGAAGACGTTGCGGACCATCGGGAGCTCCGCGGAGATCCCGCGGTTGACGCCCAAGTTGATCAGCGAGAAGCCGATGGTGCCCAGCAGCAGGGTCAGCGTCCAGGAGATCGTGTCGCGGACGATGACCTCGATGTCCCACAGCTTGTAGCGCAGGATGGCGTAGGCGAAGGTCAGCGGCACCAGAGCCAGCGGCACCACGGCGATCGAGGTCAGGGCCATGGGCACGTGGACGTGCAGCGTGTTGGGCGCGAAGTAGAGGAGCAGGAACGGCAGGTAGCCGCCGCCCACGCCGTAGGCGATCCACTGGAGCTGCCGGTGCTGCTCCCAGGCGGCGCCGCGGCGGAAGCGGTAGAAGAGCAGCCCCACCGCCACCAGGCCCAGGACCATGAGATGGACCCGGTTGATCTGGGCGAGCGCCGCGATTCGCTCCGTGGTGACGCGGCCGAAGATCCAGCGGCCGTTGGCCAGCATGAGGTCTAGCTGCAGCGCCAGGAGCGCCGCCGCCGGCAGATAGAGAAACGGGATCAGACGCCGGAACCGCTCGGAGCCGGGCAGCGGCGATGGGAACACCAGGAAGAGGTGGACCGTGAGCGCCGGCAGCAGGATGTAGGCCACCGTATCGAGCAGGTAGATGGCGGCGAAGGCCACATCCACCGGCGGCGTGGCGTCGAGCAGGTAGAGCGACGCCGAGGTCAGGCACCAGAGGTAGAACAGGAGGCTCTGCCGGCCGCCGTGGCGCACCAGCGTGAACAGGCCGACCCCCAGGTAGAGGGTGCCGATGAGGGCGAGGATCAGATACGGGAAATCGAATTGGACGTCCGGCCGGTGGTAATGGATCTGGGCGAGCTGAGCGTCCCTCGTGACCAGCAGCTCGCTCTCGGGGCGCTCCTTGAGGCGCTCGGCGAGCTGCTGGCGGGTGGCGGCCTCGCCGCCGTTGACGAGGACGATCTGGTCCCCGCGCTTCAGCCCCGACTCCGGCCGCTCGACGCGGACGACCTGGAAGCCGCCGCGCGCCGGCACCGCCTCGAAGCCGAGCGGCTGGAACGCCTCGATCTTGCGATGGACGCTCAACCCCCCGAGGCCGACGGCCAGAAGGGCGAGCGCAAGGCAGATCGCCAACCGGAAGAAGCGAGCCGAAATCATAAGGCAACCAAGAAAATTGGAATGTCCCCCCAGTCCGAAGGGGCCAAGAAGCACTTTCTATGCCACGGGCACGACATTTTGAACCGGCTCTAAGTAGCGATTTTCCCACGGTTTTGGGGATTCTGGTCCAGAAAAGCGGATGGGATTCGGATTTTTGGATTCAAGGGGTTGGGGCGATCCAAGATGCCGGTGCCCTTCGAGGCCTCACCCCCCGGCCCCCTCTCCACTTCGTGGAGAGGGGGAGCTCGGTCCGGGAGGCTCGTCTGCTTGCGCCTGGAGAGTGGTGGCGACCGCCAGGATTTGGGAGAGAACGGCTTCCCGGTTCTGGAAGAGATCGCGGTTGGGGAAGCGCAGGATGGTACAGCCGAGGGAGCGCAGATAGGAGTCGCGATTCTTGTCATGGGCGACCTGGTGGGGGTCTGAATGGACGTCGCCATCCAGCTCAACGATCAGCTTCAGGCGAGCGCAGTAGAAGTCAGCGACGAAGATGCTGATCGGGGACTGCCGGCGGAACTTGATCCCCGCCAGCCTGCGATCCCGCAGGATCTCCCACATCTCCCGTTCCGCCGGCGTCGGTGACGCCCGGAGGATCTGAGCGCGGGATTTCACCGTCCGCGCTGGTATCGGCCCCCGCCGCAATTTCCTCTCCATACCTGCTATTTTTATCGGAATCCGTACCGGAATGGCAACCCCTCTCCTCCACGTTCCCCCTCTCCACGAAGTGGAGAGGGGGCCAGGGGGTGAGGCCTCGGAGGGCAGGACGCCCCGATTCCACAGACGGTGAAGACGGGATTCTCACCCCATCTCCATGATCTCTCCCATCTCCGCCCGCCGCAGCGGCAGCTCCTCCGGCAGCCACGCCTGGAACCCCGGGCTGGCGAACAGCTCCCGGTCCCCCGGATAGGTGGGGACGAGGTACGCCGGAAAGCGCTCGAAAATTTCACGGTCGGGCCGCTTCCGGCGTCTCTGTACAGAGGCCCGTGCCGCGGCGGCGCCGTCCAGGTGCCCGGTCAGCCAGTGGAGGGCCCGGAATTGGGCGATCGTCCGCTCGTCGGTGAGACGGGGACCGTCGGGCGTGGCAACGGGTGACGGGGCGATCCCCAGCTTGCGCAGCCCCCGCCGCAGGAAATCCCTCGGGCCGTAGCCGCGCCAGCGGATCTTGAATCCCTCCCAGGTGGTCGCAGGCGGCAGCTCGATCGTGGAGGAGAGCGTCTTCGGACCCGCTTTTGAGGCGGTATTGGCGATGTGGCCAGAGTAGGGGTCGATGCGCAGGGTATCCATGCCGGGATTGGCGAGCAGGAGCGCTTGGGTGCGGGAGAGCAGGGTGAGCATCACGGCCGGCAGGACCTTCTCCCAGAGGCCGTCCTGGTAATTCTTGTAGGCGGTCAGGAAGGCGTTGCGCTCGAAGAGGAAGCCGCGGTTGTAGAGCCCCAGCAGGTCGCTCGTGGCGCTGGAGCGGTGATGCACCACCGCGCCCGGCGCGAAGACGACGCGCTCCCCCCCGGACCACAGGCGCCAGCCGAGGTCGACGTCCTCCAGGTAGGCGAAGTAGCTCTCGTCGAAGCCGCCGGCCTCCAGGAAGGAGGCGCGGCGGACCAGCAGGTTGCCGCCGCAGGCGAAGGGGAGCTCCTCCCCCGCCGCCGGCACCCGCGCCGTCTTCAGCGGGCGGCGGAAGTCGA
>QHVW01000415.1:487-3568 GCA_003223675.1 Acidobacteriota bacterium | reverse complement strand
CAGGGCGTTGCGGCAGGAGACGGTGTGCCCTCCTTCGCAGGCCTGGCGGAAGAGACCGGCGGCCCGTTTCTCGTCCTTGGGCACGCCGTCCCCGGCGGCGAGGAGGTCGGCGAGGTTGGCGCAGCCCAGGGCGTTGTGGGCGTCGCAGCTCTTTTCGAAGAAGGCGGCGGCCCGGGCCTTGTCCATGGCCACCCCTTCGCCGTCGCGATGCAAGACCCCGGCGTTGAAGCAGGCGAGCGGGTCCCCTTCCTCGCAGGGCGGGCCGTCACACGCCTGGCGGTAGAGGTCGGCCGCATGGGTCACGTCCTTGGGAACCCCGAGGCCCTTCTCATAGAGGAAGGCGAGGTTCGTGCAGCCGAGGGCGTATCCGAGATCGCAGGAGCGGCGGTAGGAGATCAGGGCGTGGCTGGTGTTTTCGATCAGGGTGCCGCGGGCCTTTTCGAAATGGAGGCCGACGTTGTAGCAGCCCGCGGCATCGCCGCCATCACAGGCATCCTGATAGAGGTTGAGCGCCCGGCCGTCGTCGTGGGGGACCCCCCGGCCGGTGGCATAGAGAAAGGCCAGGTGCGCGCATCCCGCGGCGCTGTGGCCGTCGCAGGCCTGGCGGACCAGATCGAGGATGCGGGCGTCGCTGGCGGTGCCGCCAATCTTGTGGATGTACCGGCCGCCGAGCTCGGCGCAGGCGGCGGCGCTGCCGCCCTGGCAGGCCCGCTCGAAGAGCTGGTTGGCGCGCTGGGGATCGGCCGCCACGCCCTGTCCTGTCACGTAGAGGACGCCGAGCTCGTAGCAGCCCGAGGCCTGTCCGGCGTTACAGGCCTTCTCGTGGAGAGCGAGGGCGCCGGCCAGCTTCACCGGTTTTTCCAGGATCTCCGGGCCCCGCCGCACGGTGAGCTTGACCTCCTGCCCGGGGCTCCTGGCGAGGAGCAGTCGCTCGAGGGCGCAGGAACTGTCCACGGCCTTGCCGTCCACGCTCAGGAGCCGGTCGCCCGCGCGGAGCCCGGCGCGGGCGGCCGGACCGTCCTCGGCGAGGTCTTGCAGGACCACGCCGTTCTCATCCGCGCGAAGGCCGGCGCCCAGCGTCGCGGGGCCGGTTGGACCGGCGTCTCCGGCGCAGCGGAGCGCCAGGAGCAGACAGAGGCAGAGTCCTGAACGCATGGGCGGCTTCCCTCCAGACCGACGGCTCTATCATAGCGTCTGTCCAGGACAGCAAAAATCCGATAGCGCCAGAGAGAGCCGGGATGTCATCCTGCTTTTGACCGATTCAGGTCAGGAGGGCACAGAAAGGAGACCTCCCGTGAAGAAAAGCTTTTCAATAAAACTGAGACTCTCGAAGGAAACGCTGGCCCGTCTCGATCACAGGGAGCTGGGGCAGGTCTTGGGAGGTGCTGACGTAAGTCAGAACATTTCGACCTGCACTTATTGCACGAGCGCTCCGATATCGCATAGCAGTTGCTGTCCCACGAGCTGCATCGAAAATCAGGGCTAGCGGTCGCTGATCGAGGCTGTTGGCCGACTCTCCGGGAGCCCGCCTGCGGTATGGGCTCCCGGTTGTGAGACAGCAAGAATCTGATAGAGCCTGAGAGAGCCGTGTGCCATCCTGCTCCTGACCTGATCCAGGGTCGGAAGGGCACTTTCGAAAGGAGACCTTTCGTGAAGAAGAAGAGTCTTGTGACGAAGCTGAGGCTTTCGAAGGAAACGTTGGGCGATCTCGATGACAGGGGTTGGAAGCTGGTGGCGGGCGGTATCAGCGCTGCGGAAACGGACTGTACTTTTTGCAACACTGCGCTTTGCCACACGCCCCGGTGCCCCTAATCGCTGGCCGAGGTCGCAAATTGGCAGGCTGACCCGGTCAACGGCTGATGATCGGGTGAGCTTTCCGGGGGCCCGTCTCTCGGGGCGGGCTCCCGGGTTCTATGTCAGGCCCCGCTTCCTGGCCGCGAGCCATCTGGCCAGTTGGGCTCCCGACTCAAACAGCAAGGATCCGATAGCGCCGGAGAGAGCCGAGGTGCCATCCTGCGCCTGACCTGATCCAGGTCGAGAGGACATTTTCGAAAGGAGACTTTCGTGAAGAAGAATCGGTCCATCAAGCTGAGGCTTTCGAAGGAGACGCTGGCCAAGCTCGACACCCAGGAGATGCTGCGGGTCGCGGGCGGCGTTAGCGCTTACGCGGATACGGACTGCTCTGATTGTGCCGTTTGTCCGTTCTCGCGTGTCGCTGGTTGCAGCAACAATACAAAAACGACGATAGAGCCTCCGTAGAAGTCTGACCTGTTGAGCGGATGACGAGCCGGTGGATCTTCGGGGCCCACCTCCTCCTGGAGGGGGCCCTTCCAACCCACGAGCCGCCCGCGAGCTCTGAGGAGCGGGGAGAGGTCTCAAGGGGCCTACCCGATCAGGCGGTCCTTTTCGGCTCGATCCTTGCTAGAGCTCCCTCTGGTAGGGTTCCGTCTGGTAGAGTCCCATCCCGTATGAGTCTTCCCGTCCTGGTCGCCATGCTCGCCGGGCTGTCCGCGGGCCTCATCCACGCCCTCTCCGGGCCGGACCACCTGTCGGCCGTGGCGCCGCTGGTGATCAACGAGCGGAGCCGCCGCTGGCGGATGGGCCTGTTCTGGGGGATCGGACACAGCCTGGGGGTGTGGATCATCGGGCTGATCGCCCTGCTGCTGCGCGGGTTCCTGCCGATCGAGCGGCTCTCCTCCTGGAGCGAGCGGCTGGTGGGGGTGGTGTTGATCGGAGTGGGGCTGTGGGGGCTGCGCCGGGCGTTCTTCGCCAGGCTGCCGTCGCCGCACGTCCACGACGAGGGGCATCCCAAGGGGCGCCCCGGCCGCGCGGCGGTGATGATCGGCGGCCTGCACGGCCTGGCCGGCAGCTCGCACATCCTGGGGCTGCTGCCGGCGCTGGCGCTGCCGTCCCGCTGGGCCTCGCTGGCCTATGTGGTCGGCTTCGGCCTCGGCGCCGTGGCGGGGATGACCCTGTTCTCCTCGACCTTCGGCCTGATCGCCCACCGGATCACCGGCCGGGGGCAGCGGGCCTACCAGGCCCTCCTCGCCTCGTTCTCGGCGGCGGCGATCGTGGTGGGCG
>QHVW01000415.1:0-353 GCA_003223675.1 Acidobacteriota bacterium | reverse complement strand
GCGATTCCAGGTGAACCTTGTACTACAGCCACCACCGCCTCAACCGCGTTCCCCTCTCCCGGACGGCGGGAGGGCGATGGGAGAGGGGACAGGGGTGAGGTTTCGGAGGGCAGGACGCCCAAAGGGCACAGACTTTTAGGAGCCGGAATCATCCCTCCCCGCCATCTGTTAGACTCCGCGCCGATGTCCGACCCCGTCCGCCGCCCCCGCGTGGGTATGATCAGCCTGGGCTGCCCCAAGAACCTCGTCGACTCCGAGATCATGCTCGGAGAGCTGGGGCGCCGCGGCTATGAGGTGGTCAACGACCTCGACGGGGCGGATACGGTGGTGGTCAACACCTGCGCCTTCATCGA
>QHVW01000209.1 GCA_003223675.1 Acidobacteriota bacterium | reverse complement strand
CGAGGGTGCCCGTGGAGGACTTGAGGTCCACCTCGGCAAAGCTGTAGGCGAACCCCGAAAGGCTGGGATCGTTCTGGTGGTTGCCGGGGAACGTGGCGGCCACGGAGGCGGTCATGCCACAGCTCCCGCTGTGGGGATCGCAGCCCGACACGTTGAAGGAATAGCCGAGCAGGGTCCCCACGGGCTGCTGGCAGCGGCCCCAGAAGCTACAGGTGCCGAAGGTGGTCGAGTTGTTTCCCGATTCGGAGTAGGCCAGATTCGAGCCGAGACAACTGGTCGCCTGCGCGGGGAAGGCGCCCGGCAGCAGCAGCGCGGAAAGGACCGCGATCCAGGCCAGGCTACGGCTTCCAGGGACCTGCACGTTCCAACGGCGGAATAGGGTGAGCATGGCACCGTCCTCTTGGGGCGACTACATCTGGAATCGAGGGTAGCACACAATCAAGCAATAGATGCTAAATAATGCACAGGTCGACAAGAATTTGATTGGCGGGAGCCCGCAGGATGAAGGCGGGGCGCTTTGTGAGCGCCCCGCTAGTGCAGAGCTGACGTTCGAGCACTACTAGATCTATTTACACCCGAGGCACTTCTCCACCTGCTGCGGGACCGTCTCGAACGGGTGCCCAGTCATATGGGTCAGCTCATGGAGAGCGGTACAGCCCACCGGGCCGCACTTCGTCGGCTTCCAGGCACCCGGGCAGATGTGAGCGGTGCTTCCGCCCGGAAGGGACCAGCCGCAAGTTTTGTTGCAATAATGAAACCAGCTCTCTTCCGACTCGCAGCTCAAGGTTATGGAGGGATCGCCACACATCTGCTTCAGATCCGACTGGAGCGTGGTCCCGCAGCACCTCTTGAAGCCCGGTCGGTCAAGGTGGCCGCAGAATTCCTGCGTGCTGTTTGTAAGCGCTGCCTGATGCTGGAGAGAGCAACCCTTGAACTTGAAGAGGCCAAGGGGGTCGGCGAAGTTGACCGGGTTTCCCTCGACGTAGGTGAAGAAGCTGAAGCGTTCGGAACCCTGAGAGGGCTCCGTCAGGGCTCTTGGGTCGAGAGCGACCCCGCCATAGGGATCCGGCTGCGTGTAGACACCCGATCCGCTGTCATACCAACGGTTCACGTTGTAATACACCCCGAGGTCGTTGCTCCAGACCGGATCGTACCACTGGCCGGGGAGCCGCAGGATCGTGGGCGCCGAGCTGTAGTCGGCGCCGAAAGGCTCGAAGCCGCCCTGCCAGACCTGGGAGCCGCTGGCATTGGTGATCAGGATCGGCGTGCCCAGAGGGTCGGTGGTCAGGTAGCTGAGCGTCGAGGTCGTCGACGTCGTCGTCAGATTTTCCAGCGTGGCGACGGGCCGGCCGGCGAAGTAGAAGACATAGAGGTCGCTGTTGCTGCCACCTACCCCGAACGGGGCCGCGACCACCGTATTGCGATGGAGGAGAAGGCCCGCCGAGCTGTAGGTCGGAGACGTGCCATCCCTCTGATTCTGCTGACGCATATGAAGTAGAAGCTGACTGAGGAAGCCCCTCCCATCATAGGTGGCGATGAAACCATATCGGGAGCCGTCCCCTGACATCCTGCGGTCGTCGCCGTACGTGGCCGTCACGTTGCCGAGCGTGACGTCTCCCACCTCGTCATAGCCGTACTGGTCGTTGAGCGGAGTGTCCCCCCCGGAGCTGTTGGTGACGTAGAAATAGGCGTCCGTTCCGGAGCCGCTCGTCTGCGTCAGGCGATTGCCGATCCTGTCGTAGGACCAGCCGCGGGTGCCCCAGGGCCCGTTGCCGGTGGTCAGGAAGTACTGCGGGTCCTGATACGCGTAGGTGCGGTTGTTGGCGGAATTCAACGTGTCGGTGATCGCCGTGGTGTTGCCCACGCTGTCCGTCGAATAGCTCCAGGAGAGGCGGCTGGGCACGCTGATCGAGGTGGGGAGATAGCGCGAGCTGTAGCCGTGGGTCTCGGTGAGGCCGTTGCCCAGCGTCAGGCTGGCGAGCGGGCCTCGCGGCTTGTAGGAAGACGCCGAGACCAGGGTCTGCGCCGGGCTCGAGCCGTTCTGCATCTGGAGCGCCGACTGCCGGTTGGCGAAGTCATAGGTGTAGGTGGCGGTCACGCCGTTCGGATACCCCCGGGTCAGCAGGTTGCCGTTCTTGTCGTACGAGCTCGTGAGAGCGCCGTCCTGAGTCATCCGTCCAAAACGATCGTAGGCGTAGGTCACTGAAACATCGCCCCGGTCGATCGCGGTGAGCTGACCCTTCGAGAAGGGCACCGACGATGAGTCATAGGTGTAGGTGGTGTCCTCGTCGTCATCGTTGGGGTAATCGATGAGAGTCAGACGGTTCAGCGCGTCATACGTCATCGCGGTGGTGACCAGACGGGCGTCGGTCGTCGTCACTTTCTGCCCATGCTCGTTGTAGGTGTAGGAGGTGGTCCCCGACACTGGAGAGCCCTCCTCCGTCACCAGGTTGCGGTCCGAGGTGACATAGGTGTAGCTGTTCCCTTCGGCGTCGGTAACCTCACTCATGTGGTCCTGCACGTCATATGAATAGGTGGTCACCGCCGTCGTGCCGCCGCTCCCCGTCCAGGGCTGAGTGATCGAGGACAGGCGGTTCAGGGCATCGTAGGTCAAAAGCTGCGTGGGTGTGGGGTTCGAGGTCCTGGGATGATTCGCGTCCCACATCTTCTCCAGGTGGTTGTCACAGTCGTAGGCGTACTCGGTGGCCGAGCCGTCGGCGTTGACCGCCTTGTCCAGATGACACCGGGAGCTGTAGACGAAGTCCGTGAAGGAGTCGGTCACCCAGACCGAGCCGCTCCAATGCTGCTGCTCCTCTTTCGTACGGTGACCGAAGACGTCGAGGGTATAGAGGGTCCGCTCGCCGTGCGTCGTGGCATTCGGCCTGCTCTCCACCGAGATCAGCCGGCCGGCGGTATCGTAGCCATGCTCGACGAGGTTGCCTTGCGGCAGGGTGGTACGGAAGAGGTCCCCGAAAACGGTATAGCTCTGGCTCGTCACCAGATCATCCGTGGGAGACGACGCGCCCACCTGGGTCGACGTGGTGATCCGGTCCAGGGCGTCGAAGGCCATGGTGCTGACGACGCTGTTGGGATCCGTCTCCGACGTCCGGCGGTTGAAGCCGTCATAGCCGAACGTCGTGGCGCCGATGATGGGATCGGTACGGGTCAGGGGCAGCAGGTCGCCCCGCCCCGAGTCGTAGGTATAGGTGGTCTCGTCGGTCGTGCTGTAACCCGGAGGATCGACGGTGAGCGGCTGCCCCGAGCCATTGAAGGTGGTGGTGGTCGCGTAGCTGAAGCTGCTCCCTCCTTCGGCCCCCTCGATCGTGCGGCTCGTCAGGTTGCCCGAGCTGTCGTAGGAATAGACCTCCGCCCGCTGCGCGGTGCCTCCCGAGGTCGAGGGCACCTCGGTCCGGGTCAGCAGCGCGGGGAAGCTGGAATTGCCGTACGTCCAACTGATCAGACGCTGCAACGAGGTCCCCACCGCCTCGGTCTTCGAGGTCATCATTCCATTGCCGTCATAGCTGAATTGGGTGGTCAGGCCGCGGCCGTCGACGATCTGGGTCGGCATCATCGGGTTGCTGGAGTCGGCGTAGGTAAACTGGGAATTCGGGCCCGTGCCGCAGACCGGGCAGTCGCCCGTGATCTTGTTGACCCGCGCCTTGATGCTCACCGGATCGCGATCGAATTCGTAGGTCGTCGTCTCGCTCTGCGTGGCGTCGATCCACTCCTTCACGTCGACCTTCGTCGGCGCCGACGGGTTGGTGTAGGTGAGCTCCTGGCGGTTGACCGCGTTGGTGCCCGTGTAGCTGGTGTCGCCTTTCCAGGCCTTGACCACGTTGCCGTTGCTGTCGTACTCGAAAGCGGCCTCCACCCGGGAGGAGACGTTGTCCGTGCCGATCAGCTCCATACGGGTGACGTAGCCGTCGCGGCCGCCGTTCTTGGTCGGATCGTAGGTGAATTTCCAGGTGGTCCCGTCCGGACGCTGGATCTGGCTCAGCTCGTCGCCGCTCCAGACGTAATTCCAGGTCCGCGAGGAGGTCCCCGAGCCGGACACCGGCACCTCGGTGATCGAGGCCAGCTTGCCGGTCGAATCGTAGGTGTAGCTCTCGCTGCGACCGTCCGGGAAGGAGACCGCCGTCAGTTGATTGCTGCCGTTGTAGGTCGCCTGCGTGGGATGGGACGGGTTCTGGGCGAGGACCGTCTTGTCCCACAGGCCGTCGGAGCGGAAGTAGTCCACGCGGCCGTTGAGGGAGTCGAGCTGCCAGCCGCCGGTGGTGGAATCGTAGTAGAGCTTGCGGTACTCGTCGCTCGGGACGTGGGTCTGATAGAGGCGCAGGCCCGATCCCGAGGCCAGGGAATTGAATTCGCGGAAGCTCGCATACTCGGTGATCAGCCAGACGTGGGTGAAGGTGGTGTCGGGCACGATCCGCATCGCGTGCTCGTGGGACCAGTAGAGCCCCAGGGCCGTCTTCCAGGCGGTGCTGCCCGGGAAGCCGAGGCCCCCCGCGCCGCCCGCCCGGTAGGCCAGATGGGCGCCGGGACCCGACTTGTCCGGCTTGCAGGCCGTCCCATTGCCGCGGGCCGGGCTCGCGCACCCCGCGGGGCCCCCTCCCCCGTGCCCCACGCAACTGGTACAGTCGTTGTTGCACTCATCCGGAGGCGGGGTGTTGCAGCCGGCGGCGGCGGCGAAATCCAGATGCAAGGTCGCCGTCTTGGTGCAGGAGCTCGGGGAGGCGCTGGGGCAGGCGATCAGGCTGAGCGTATAGCGGGACGCCGACGGGTTGGAGCAGGTCGCGCTCGCCGAGACGACGGCGAAGCCGGTGTCCTGGGAGATCACCGCGCCGGCGGTGCCGCAGGCGCCCACGAGGCTGCCCGTGGAGGATTTGAGGTCCACCTCGGCGAAGCTGTAGACGAACCCGGTCAGGCTGGGATCGTTCTGATGATTGCCGCGGAACGTGGCGGCCACGTTGGCGGTCATGCCGCAGCTCGTGGTGCGGGGGTTGCAGCCCGACACGTTGAAGTTGTAGCCGAGCACGGCCCCGATGGGTAGCTGGCAGCGGCCCCAGAGGCTGCAGGCGCTGAAGGTGGTGGAGTCGTTTCCGGTCTCGAAGTAGGTCAGATTCGAGCCGAGGCAACTAATCGCTTGGGCAGGGAACGCGCTCGCCAGCAGCAGCGCGGACAGAATTGAAATCATGGTGAGGCTACGACTTCTGGGAATCTTCACGTTCCAACGAGGGATTGGGGTGAGCATGGATACCGTCCTCTCTGGTTCGACTTACGTCTGAAATCGAGGCTAGCACCCCAATCCAGGAGGAGATGCCCAGGGACGCACGAGACAGCAAGATTTTGATAGTCCGCAGGTGGCCAGCGGACCCTGGAGTGGACGACTCCTTCTATAATGCTGTGTTGCTCAAGGGACAGGAGGGCTGGATGGGCGAGCACGATTCGCCGGAGGAGATCGCGGAAAGGCTGAGCGGCCGTCTGGATGCGGGTGGCAGCTCAGCCCTGCGCTCGCGTGTCATCGCCGCGGCCGTTCTGCAAGCTCTCATGGCCACTGCCAGCGCATCCGCTAAGAAGGTCTACGACTTCGTTCCTCCGCCGTATCCAGAAAGGTTCCTCCGCTCCGTGGCGGGTCTTACTCCCTTGGCCTTGCTCCTCTTCGCCCTCTGCGCGGCGGTCATGCTCGATCTCGAGCGCCCGAAGTCCGCGGTCCGAGCTCTCGCGGTGTGCTCCATCGCGCTAGTCGTCGCGGGCAGCCTCTTGGCCGCGACGGACGCGCTGAACGACGAGCGCTACCAGCCGTGGTTCTTCGGATCGTTCTTCCTCGCACTGATACCGGGCGTCGCCATCTGGCTATCGGCTGGAAGGCGATCCTGGTGGGTGGCACTGGCGGCCCTGCTCTCTGCGGTGCCCACGTGGATCGCGGTCATCTTCGCGAGTCTCGCCACTCGTTTCTTCCTCATGAGGTTTGGCTCTTGGTAACCCGAACGAATCAGCTCAAATCCGGGCGGCCAGGGGACTCCCGGACTGGACGCCCGGCGCGTAGAGAGGTATCCTTACTCCCGCCTCCGAGAAAAGGGAGGGCGTGTTCGCCCACGCCCTCCCCGAAACCGCACGGTTTACGACTTCTGCGAGGTCGTCTCAGGGGTGGGAGCCGGAGCCGGCGGATGCGCCGGCCCCGGCTCTTTGGCTGTTGGGGCTGCCTGGGCAGTCGCCTTCTTCCGCTTCCGGGCCGGCTTGATCCCGAACTGGAGGAGCCTCTCGCTCTTGGGTCCGAAATGGGCCTTGATCGCGGAACGGAGCTGGACGGCTGCATCCTTCCCCTTCCCGATCAACTCCCGCAGATCCTTGGTCTCCTGCTGCTTGAGACCTCGGCGGGCGTGAGAGAGCGCGATCCCGTCCTTCGCGCTCGCGAGCAACTGATCGAGCGCGCCCTTGTAGACGTCCATGTTGGGCAGCTCCGCGGCGGTATCAGAAACGTTTTTGAGCAACGTCTCCCAATCCGTCACGAAGTCGGCGAGTGAAGATTTCGGCATGATGACGTTTTCCTTTCTCTTGCGTTTGGTGGTTAGTTGAGCTGCCGGGCGAACGCGATCACTCCCATGTCGAGAGCGGCGTAGTGTCCCCGGGAGTGCGGCGCGAACAACTTCACGGTCAGCGTCCTGCCAGTCAGGTTGAGAATCGCCGGTTGCCCCCGATCCTCGGCGTGGGCCGAGAAATACGTGGCGTAGTGGGCCGCCGCGCGATCCGACGAGAGCTGATAGGTCCGCTGGAGGATCTTGCCGTTGGGGAGCATGCTCCAGCCAGGCATCGTCCGCAGCTCCTCCTGAACCCTCTCAGGCTTGAGCTTCTGGAGGGGCCGAGCCACTCTCCTGGGCCTTGCATCCGACTGCACGATCATGAGCTTTCGCATCGTCGACCTCCTTGGGTCGTTACATCCGGCGCCTCCATGGCGTCGGAAGATCCGTTGGGGTGAAAGCTTCTCGCGATGGAGTCACGTCACCCGATGTGGTTGGCGAGATGGAGGACGCTCTCGGTGAGCGGAGCCTGGCTCTGACCCTGGCTCTGCGGCGGACACAGGGAGACGTGGACGGTGTCGCCGATCACCTTCAGCAGCGCCGGCAGCGCCGCCGACGACGCCAGCCCGGAGACGAAGGAGGCGAAATGCGCCGCCGCCACCCCCGACGGGAAGCTCCGGACGCGCTGCAGCACCGTTCCCGACGAGTCCAGGCGCCACTCCGGATGCGCGGCCAGCCACTCCTGCACCCGCTCCGGCTTGAGCTCGGCGACGATCCGCTCCATGGCACCATCCAACACCTGCCGTACAGCCACTTCCACAATTTGAGACACCCCTGCGTTGGTCGTCATGGGACGACTCCTTTCTGAACATCCGGCGCCTTCATGACGCCGGAAGACCTTTTCGATTCGTGCTCCCCGCCGGCTCTGAGCGCAGCCGGTCCAGCCAGGGTTTCAGCAGCCGGCCGATTGCCGTGAACGAACGGGCGAGCTCCAGCAGCTCCGCGGAAGAGAGCCCTTCCACCGGCGCCTCGCCGAGCCCCAGCTCCCAGACGGGGATTCCCAGCACCTCGCTCAGCAGCGTCAGATCCTCCAGGCTGGGGATGTGCAGCCCGCGCTCCCATCGGCTCAGCCGTTCCCGCGACGTCTCCAGCCGTCGCGCCAGCTCGCTCTGCGACCACCTCCGGCGCCTCCGCGCCTTGGCGATGGCCCTCCCGATCTGCTTCCTCACTGCCTCTTGCAGCGGCTTACCCTGTCTCGTTGGATCGCTCATGGACCCATATGGTCGCCATTCGATTCCTATGTGTCAACTAGAAATCACAAATTATCTACTCCGTCTCTATTTAGATCCTCGGTGATCGTCTTCAGGAGACAAGATCATTTCATTTCTCCCGGCGATCTCTCGTTTTTGCCGCCGGAGTGAAAGCCCGTCTTCCCGGAATCGACTCGCGTGAAAAGAAAAGGAAGAATGACGGCGTGTAAGCGGAAGAGTGGCAGCCCCTCTTCGCGGGATCCGGGGCACTTTGATTTGGAGAAGTTCGCCCCGCGGGCACCCGGGCCATCCCGGCTCCGGGACCGCTCCACGGGCCGAGGAGGCGCTCGCAATGTCTCAACGCAATCGGATCGTCCTGGCCTCAGCCGCCCTGCTGGCGGCCCTCTTCCTGGCCGTCCCCTCCCCCTCCCACGCCGCCGCACAACCCTGGAAGCTCCCCCTCGCCGGCTCCTGGGAGCGGGCCTGGAGCTGGCTCGCGCAGCTCCTGCCGGGAGGCGCTCCTCAGAAGCCGGGAGTGAGGCAGGAGAAAGAGGGCAGCGCCAGCAATCCCAATGGGGGAACGACGCCGGGGACAACCGCGCCTACCGGCACCCAGTCGGACGCGGGTGGCGCGATCGATCCAGACGGCGCCAAGTGAACGTGTGTCGGGGCGGCGTGGCCAACGCCGCTCCCGGCGATCCGCGGGGATGGTCCCCTGGCTCACCTTGTGAGAGAATGCGCGGCCAAGGGAGGAAACCCGTGGACCACAACCATCCGACTCCGAAGGAGCTGGAAGGGCTCGTGTCGGGAGAAATCTCCGCCGCGCGGGCTCGGGCCGTGATCTTGCACCTCATGCGCGGCTGCGAAGCCTGCATCCGGGTGCTGTTGCCGTATGTTCCCGCCCGGCTCCTCCCGGGCCGCCGCGAGGCCCCCCCTCCCGTCCATCCGGACGACTACGACGCGCCGATCGACCGGGCCTTCGCTCTCCTGGAGGTGGAGAGCCTCGCTGGCAGAACACCGGAAGGCCCTCAGAGGGAAGCCGCCCGTCTCCTGGCCATGGGTGGTCTGGAAGCGCTGGCGGACGCGCCGCCGGAGCTCTCAGGCCTTCCCCTCTTCGAGGCTCTCCTGGAGCGGAGCTGGGCTCTCCGCCATGAGGCTCCCGCCCAGATGGTACAGCTCGCTCACGCCGCGACCTTGCAGACGACCCACCTGCGCGAAAAGGAGATCGGTGAGAAACGGGCCGCGGACCTGAGCTGCCGGGCCTGGACCGAGCTCGCGAACGCCTACCGCGTGGCCGAACAGCTCGACAGCGCCGAGGGTGCCTTGAGCCAGGCCTTCGAGCACTTCCTGCAAGGCACCCAGGATGAGCTCCTCGGCGCGCGTTATTTCATCGTGTTCGCTTCTCAACAGGCAGCCCGCCGCTTCTTCGATCTGGCCTGCGGGGCGCTGGACGTCGCGATCACCGTTTATCGGCGGCGCCGGGATCTCCACCTCGCCGGCCGGGCTCTCATCAAGAAGGGGATCTACTCCGGATACCTGGGCGATTCCGAGGAGGCGATTCGCAGCCTGAAGCGGGGCCTCGCGAGTGTTGACGAGAGGCGCGATCCACTTGTCGACTGCGGGCGGTTCGTGGGGGCTCACCAGGCGCTTCTTGACCTCCGGCGCCGCGAGCTCAATCCTGGAGGCCGCGTGAACATGCTCAAGCTCCGCTGGTTGGAGGGGCACGTCTACGCCGGCCTGAAGGACTTCGACGCGGCCGAGCAGGCCCTGCGGGAGGTGAAGCAGGGCTTCGAAGAGGCGGGGCTGGGCTACAACGCGGCTCTCGCGGGGCTGGAGCTGGGCGCCGTCTGGTTCCAGCAGGGCAACTTCGACGACGCCGAGCAGATCGTCCTCGAGTGCGCCGACGTCTTCCTCTCCCTGGGCATCCGGAGAGAGCTCATGGCCTCCCTCCTGCTGGTCCGCAAGGCCGCCGAGTCGCGCCACCTCAGCTTCACCACCCTCCAGAAGGTCATCGACCTGCTGCACAAGGAAGAGCGCAGCCCCCGCGCCACGCCGCCGGAAGAGCCGTAGGGCGGCCGCCCGGGCCCCGCTCGGATCCTTCGAGAGCCGCTCTTTTGGGAAAAGGTGGACCTGAGCGACATACCCTATGCGCGGCGACCGCCGGCGAGCCGCTTGCCGGGCTCGGCGGACGCAGCTTTTCCGGTAAAAGGACACCTGAAGCGGATATCTCATCCACGTCGATCGCCCGCGAGCCTCGAGCCAGCGGACGCAGCCCTTTCCCGGGAAAAGGTGGACCTAAACACCATGCCCTATGTACGCCGGATCGATGGGTAAGCCTCAATACAGTTCACTTAGGCGAGCGCCGTCTTTTCCCGGAGCGTCCGCGTCCTCTGCCGCCCGGGATTGAAATCCCGGGCTACCTACGGTCGCCCCTTGCCGGGGCTTCCAAGGTAGTCCCGGATGGGACGGCCGCCGGTAGCCCGGGATTTCAATCCCGGGCGGGCGAGAACGCTTAGCTGAACAGCATTGGGGTGAGCCTCTCGCCGCGACCAGCGGACGCAGCTTTTCCGGTAAAAGAGCACCCGAAGCGGATATCTCATCCACGCCGATCGCCCGCGAGCCTCGGGCCGCAGCCGACGCAGCCTTTCCGGGAAAAGGTGGACTTGAAAGCCATACCTTATGTACGCCGACCGCTGGTGAGCCTCTTGCCGCAGCCGGCGGACACAGCTCTTCCGGTAAAAGGGCACCCGAAGCGGATACCTCATCCACGCCGAATCCCCCGCGAGCCTCGGGCCGTAGCCAACGGACGCAGCTTTTCCGGGAAAAGGTGGACCTGAACACATACCCTATGTACGCCGGATCGCTGGCGAGCCCCCGCGCCACCCCGCCGGAAGAGCCGTAGGCAACCGCCCGGGCATCAATGCCCGGGTCAGCTTGACGCGAAGTCAACGATAATTTAGCTTATGAAGGTGGACCTGCCCAGTAAGCCCCGCTGGCCGGCGCACTCCAGGAGGCTCAGAATGAACAAGACGAGGAGTCCTTTGCCTGTCATGGCCGTGGGAGCCTTGGCGCTTGCCGCGTGCTGTCACCGATCAACCCCCGAGCTTGCCGACTACATGGAAAAGATTCGCGCCACGGGCATGTCTGAAGGTGCTGAGACGTCTGTTCGCGCGGTCGCTTCGATTCGAGTTGGGCAGACATTGCTGATGTTCAACAAAGAGGCGGAAACGGGCCAGTATGATCGCGAATACAGGTCCGGGGCCTGCCCCCTGCCAGGGGCGACCCGCGAGCAACTGGAGGCTTGGAGGAAGAGGCTGCTCGAAGGCACGCAGAAGGAGCTCGAGCGGTTGAAGCCTCTCGCCGACTTCGACCGCTCTGGTTTTATTACGACAGAGGAAGGGGCAAGATTCAGAAGCCTTTATGAGTTTGGGGTCGAAGCGGCCTATATTTGCCAGCATGAGCCCTGCACGCCGGCATCCGTCTCTCACGCTCTAGGGATCGTCATGCCTGCGTTTTCAGATCACCTGGGCAGCTATCAAGATCTTCGGCGCCGAGCAACAGAGCTTCACATCGCCGGTTTTGTTCCGGTGCCACTGGTTGGGGCCAAGGAGGAGCGCCAGTGAGATTTCTCATTGGCGCCAACGGATTCTACTTCTGGATCGGCTCGTAGTGCCACTCGTCCGCGAGACGGTGCGAGGTGCCCTGAGCGTCGGTGACGATCTTGCTGAACGTCACGCTCCGGCCGCGATCGGAGATGACGCCGACATACTGGATTTTCTCCAAGCCGTCTGCGTTGTTCAGCGTGAAGCGGAAGGCGACCTCGCCGGCAGCTTTGAGAGCGAACTGCCCGCGATGATAGAACGCCTGTCCATTCTCTGTCCGCAAGGTTCCGCCGTCGTAAGGCTCCGTATTGAGCCGGGGGGCTCTCCCCTTGGGGTCGGACTGAAGTGAGCCTGAGATCAATAAGGCGAGCAGGGGCTCTCTCTGGAAGAATTGACTCAGTGCGGCAGGCTCAATAACGATGCCGGACGCAGCGATGACGGGTCCAAGGCCACTGCCGCAATTAGAACCGTCGCCGGTACAAATGCCGTTCTCGCGGCAAAACGTGCTCCCCTTTATAACCTTGATCGTGCAATCACAGCCCGTGCCCTGCACGTCGGGGACGCAGTCATGAAAGATGTCGCATTTTACGCAGTCGGCCGATGCAGGAAGCGCGACCGAAAAAGAGCCAACCACTGCCAAGACGAACAGAAGTCGTTTCATTTCAACCGTCTCCTTTCTTGCAGAGAGAGATTGTGCCTTAAATGGAAAGCTCTGTCAAGATGTTACTGCGATGCGGATTAGGCGCCAGGGACTTCGGCCGCGGGAACTCCGTCTGGTTCCAGCAGGGGAGCTTCGCCGACGCCGAGGAGATCGTCCTCGAATGCGCCGACGTCTTCCTCTCCCTGGGCATCCGGAGAGAGCTCATGGCCTCCCTCCTGATGGT
>QHVW01000414.1 GCA_003223675.1 Acidobacteriota bacterium | reverse complement strand
CCGGGAACACCTGCAGGAGGGCGATGCCGTGCCACACCGCCAGCGGCCGGATGCCCTGGCAGGGAGAGGGGCAGAGCGAGGAGGAGAGGGCCACCGTCCCCGGAGCGGTGCCATCGGTGCTCCATAGGATCCCCTCCTCACCGGTCTCAGGATCCGCCGTCGAGAACAGCGCTTTGTTTCCGAGCGAAATGAAGCCGGTCGGCGGCACGGGGACCGTGAACAGGGGGGACCCCGGCGCCGTGTTGAGATCCCCCAGGCGGTAGGGCGCCCCGGCCAGGGCGGGGGCAGTGAAAAGGGACAACAGGGACAGCAGGGACGTCAGGGACAAAATCAATCGGGTATTGAAAAGGTTTTTCATGTCTGCCTCTGGAATCCCTTTCCTACGGCTCCAGCCGCAAAGCCCAGGGCTCGGGGCCGGTCGTGCCGTCGTCGGCGGTGAAGTAGAGATATCCGTTCACCACGGTGAGCGTGGACTGGGAGAGCAGGATCGAGGAGAGCCCTCCCGGGGCGAGGTCCGCCACCATGCGGGTCCCTTCGGGGGTGCCGTCGCTCTCCCAGAGCTCGCGGCCGTGGATGCCGTCGTCGGCGGTGAAGAAGACCCGGTCGCCGGCGGAGACCAGGCCCGCGGGCTCCGACCAGCCGGGGCCCGGCCTCAGGTCGCGCAAGAGGTGCGTGCCGGCGAAAGTGCCGTCGGTGATCCAGAGCTCGAGGCCGTGCTCGTCGTCCAGGACGCTGAAGAGGAGCCGGTCCCCCAGGGGAGCGAACGGCACCGGCCGCAGGGCGTAGTCGGGATCCGGAGGCGTGAGATTTTCTTCTTCCAGGAGCAGGGGCCGGCCCTCGGGAGGGAGGCGGAACAGGCCGTAACCTCCGCCGGAGGGGTAGGCGAGGAAGTAGAGGGCGCCCCGGAACGCGTAGAGAGGGGTCGCGATTCTCAAACCGATCAGATCGCTGACGGGCCGCGTGCCCTCCGGCGTGCCGTCGCTGCGCCAGATCTCAGGGTTGCCGTCCGTATTGTAGATCCGGAAGAAGACCGTGCCGCCGAGCTCGACCGCCTGGTCCTCCAGCGGCTCGCGGGTGCCGTGGAGGTCGGAGATCCGGCGCGTGCCGGCCACCGTGCCATCGGTCACGAAGATCTGGGGGACGGGATCGCGGGGGGTTTCCACTCGGGCCACGAACAGGAGGCTGGACGCGCTCAGGGGAGCCAGCACGGTGGGGCAGCGCACGCCGGGTAGCGCGGGCATGAATTGGCGCGTGCCGGCCGCCGTGCCGTCGCTGGTCCAAAGCGAGCAGCCGTGGGTCTCGACGACGAGGAACAGGAGGCGGTCTCCCCACAGGGCGCGCGGGGTCGTGAGCGACCGCTGGCCGAGCCCCAGAACGGGGCGGGTTCCAGCCGGCGTGCCGTCGGTGCGCCAGAGCTCGGACGTATAACTCCCGGACCGCTGCTGGCGCGTGACGTCGAAATACGTGAGGCCGCCGGCCTGGGTGAAGACCGCATCGCTGGTGTCCCGGGGGGGAGCCAGCTCGAAGCCGCGGAGCTCGGAGGTCCCCTCGGGCGTGCCGTCGCTCGTCCAGAGGTGGAGCGCGCCGCCCCCTTCGTCCGCCAGGAAGCCGGCGCCGGTGGCGGACGGCAGGAAGACGGGCGAGGAGCTCGCGGAGATCCGCCGCAGCACGGTCACCCGCCGGGCTCCTCCCGGCGTCCCGTCCGTGCGCCAGAGCTCGACGGCCCCTTGCGGGCTCAACCGGCCGTACCAGGCCAGGCCACCGAAGAAGCCGGCACCCTGGGCGTGGAGCGTCAACCGCCGCGTCCCTTCCGGCGTGCCGTCCGTGACCCACAGGGAGGTGTCCTCATACTCGCCGGGACGCGCCTGGAAAAAGACCGCTCCAGCCGGACCGCCCGCCGGTACCGGCAAGGTCTCGAAATCGGACGCCGAGCAGGGGCCCGGGCAGACGTCGGCCAGGAGCCGGGTGCCGGGGCCGGTGCCGTCCGTGACCCAGGGCTCGGCGCCGTGGACGGCGTCGTCGCCGACGAAGATCCACCGGCCATCGGCCAGGGAGGCGAGGAAGTACGAGATGGGGGGACACGGTCCGCCCGCGCAGCCGGTCACCGGCGCGGCCTGGGTGAGGCCGGCGTCGGCTGTCCAGAGCTCTCCGGAGGAGGCGTAAGGCGCGGGCTTGGAGGAGAAGACCCACCGGTCGCCCAACGGGTGGAGCTCTCCGATCGTGCCGGCGCCGGGGAGCTCGATCGCCGGCTTGGTCCCGGCCTCGGTGCCGTCGCTGCGCCAGATCTCCAGGCTGTGGCCGGGGCGCCGGGTCCAGAAGTAGAGGGCGTCTCCGAAGGCGGTCATGGTGACGATGTCCGGTTCGTCGCACTCCGCTTCGGGCGGCGCCGTGCAGAAGGGGGGCGGGAGATCGAGCAGGAGGTGGGCGCCGCCGGGCGTGCCGTCCGTCACCCAGAGGTCCTCGCCGTACGGGCCCGCGTTGAAGAATAGGTGGGAGGGGGTCGCCACCATCTTCTCGCTCGGGATCTCGCTGGAGAGGAGGCGGGTGCCCTCCGGCGTGCCGTCGGTGCTCCAGAGGCCGAGGCCCGCGGGCTGGCCCGGGACCTCGCGGTAGGCGATGAAGCAGAGCCTCCCTTGCCAGGGCGTGAGGAGGAGCGGAGTCTGGAAAGGATAACCGTCCGTCCCCAGCAGGGGCCGGGTGCCGCCGGGGGTGCCGTCGCTGACCCAGAGGAGCTCCCCCTGGCTGGAGTCGTAGCCCACGAAGTAGAGGGCGCCGAGCTCCGGCGAGGTGAAGAACGAAATGAAATTTTCAGGTTTGCCGCCCGGATCGTGGAGGGTCGACGTCCCGGCGGCGGTGCCGTCCGTGCGCCAGAGCTGGGGATAGCCCTGCTCCGGATAGGTGAACAGGTACGCCCGGTCCCGCCAGACTCCCTGGAGCGAGATCGCCCCGCACGGGCTGGCGCAGAGGGAGGAGGAGACCTGGACCGTGCCGGCCGGCGTGCCGTCCGTGCTCCAGAGGATCCCCTCGTCCTCGGAATCGGGGCTCGCGGTCGAGAACAGCAGCCGGCCGTTCAGCGTGAAGAAGCCGGAGGGCTCGGCCACACCGAAGGCGCCGTCCGGCGAGGGCTGTGAGCTGATGTCCGCCAAGAGGCGCGGCACCTCGCCGGCCTGGGCGGGCGCCGCGGGAAAAGCGAAAAGGGACAACAGGGACAGCAGGGACAACAGGGATCTGAGATTGGAAAGGTTTTTCATGTCTCTGTCCTGTCTACGGCTCGAGCCGCAAGGCCCAGGGCTCCAGGCCGGTGTTGCCGTCGTCGGCGGCGA
>QHVW01000413.1 GCA_003223675.1 Acidobacteriota bacterium | reverse complement strand
GAGGAAGAGCACCACCGGGATGAACAGGAAAAGGAGGACGCCCGTCGCGTAGACGGCGAGGGGGTTGGGGGCGGATTCCGGGGTTGTCATGAGAGGGGCGGATTATGCCATGCCTGGGCATGAAGGCCCGGGCGCATGGCTCACGGCTTGCATTTACGTAACAAGAGATGAGCGGGCTGAGAGCGATCTTTCGTGGTGTGAGCAGGGAGCGGGCGCACGGATTGCCTTCGGCGTGGGAGGGGCTCGCGAGGGAGCTCCCGGCGATCCGGCTGCGGGAAATGCCGGGTCCTCCCGAGGATGACATCCCCTCCCTTTCGGTGCCGGTCGAGGAGTGGGAATCCCAAAATTTCAACTTCTACGACATGGACTGGCGGCTCGATTCGCTGGCCGAGCGGGATTTCGGACCGTTTGCCGTCGACATTCTCGGGCGACCCGAGGAGCTGCCGCGGGCGGCGGGCGAGATCCTCACCCGCTGCCAGCGGTGGATGGACCGCCGCAACGAGGCCTCCCGTAGCGCGGTCTTCGACCGCGTTCTCGCCGAGCACCGGGACGCGCACGATCTCGCCAAGCCGCTGGTGCGGGCCGACTACGACCACGCCCTGGACACCTGGCAGTGGACGTTCCGGCTGGCGCCGGACGCCGACCTCGCCGTACAGCTCGCGGCTCTCTTTCACGACGTCGAGCGCCTGGCGTCCGAGGCCGACGCGCGCGTCGAGCACCACGCCGCCGACTACCAGGTCTTCAAGAACGATCATGCGGCGCGCGGGGCCGAATTGGCCGAGGCCCTCCTCGCCTGGGTGGGGATCGACGCCGGAGCCCGGGAGCGGGCGGCCCATCTGATCGCCGCGCACGAGCACCTTCCCGGGCCGGGAGATCCGGACGCGGCGGCGCTCTCCCTGCTCAACGACGCGGACGCGCTCTCCTTCTTCTCCCTCAACAGCGGCGGCTATCTCGACTACTTCGGGCCGGAGGCGACGCGGCGCAAGGTGGCCTACACCCTGCGGCGGCTGCGGCCGGAGGCCCGCCGGTATCTGGACGGCCTGCGCCTGCGTCCCACGGTGGCGGCGGCGGTCGCCGCGGAGCTGGAGGCCCTCGCAGCATGAAGCTGGTCATCTTCGGGCTGACGATCAGCTCTTCCTGGGGCAACGGCCACGCGACCCTCTGGCGGGGGCTCTGCCGGGCCCTGGCCCGCAACGGCCACCGGGTGGTCTTCTTCGAGCGGGACGTCCCCTACTACGCCATCCACCGCGACCTCCGGGAGCTCCCCGGCACCGACCTGCGTCTCTATCCGAGCTGGGAGCAGGTCCTGGCCGAAGCCCGCCGGGAGGTGGCGGACGCCGATGCGGCCATGGTCACCTCGTACTGTCCGGACGGCGTGCCGGCCTCCGAGCTCGTCCTCTCGACCGGCGGGCCGCTCGCGGTCTTCTACGATCTCGACACCCCGGTGACGCTGGACCGGCTCCGTCATGGGGAGCAGGTCCCCTATCTGCCTGCCGAGGGCTTAAGCGGCTTCGATCTGGTGCTCTCCTACACCGGCGGCCGGGCCCTGGACGAGCTCCGCGAGCGCCTCGGCGCCCGCCGGGTGGCCCCCCTCTACGGCAGCGTCGATCCGGAGATGCACCGCCCCGCCGAGCTCAATCCCAGCTTCCAGGGGGATTTCTCCTATCTCGGCACCTACGCCGCCGACCGCCAGGAGGCGCTGGAGCGGCTCTTCCTGGAGCCGGCGCGGCGGCTGCCCGGGAAGCGCTTCGTGATCGGCGGCGCCCAGTATCCGATCGATTTCCCCTGGGGGGACAACCTCTTCTTCGTCCGCCACCTGCCGCCGGCGGACCACCCGGCCTTCTACGCCTCCTCGCCGCTGACGCTGAACGTCACGCGCGCGGCCATGGCCTCCATGGGCTACTGCCCCTCGGGCCGGCTGTTCGAGGCCGCCGCCTGCGGCACGGCCGTGCTCTCCGACACCTGGGAGGGGCTCGACCGCTTCTTCGAGCCGGGGCGGGAGATCTTCACGGCGGGGAGCACGGAGGAGGTCTTCGACGTCCTCTCTCGCCCTCAGGAGGAGATCCTCAGGGTCGCCCGCGCCGCCCGCGAACGGACGCTGGTCGAGCATACGGCGGAGAAGAGGGCTGAGGAGCTCGTGGAGATTCTGGCGGGTCAAACCCTTGTAGGGGCGGCCCTGCGTGGCCGCCCTGCTTTGGAAAGCGCAGGAAAACAGGGCGGCCACATAGGGCCGCCCCTACAGGAGGATGCCCCATGAGCACCTGGGGGATCGTGCCCGCCGCCGGCATGGGGAGCCGCATCCAGCCGCTCGCCTTCTCCAAGGAGCTGCTCCCGGTCGGCACCCGCATCGCCGGCGGGACGGAGCGGCCGAAGGCGGTCTCGGAGTACCTGGTCGAGCGGATGACCCTCGCCGGCGCCACCCGCATCTGCATGGTGATCTCGGCGGGCAAATCCGACATCGTCGAGTACTACGGCGGCAGCTTCGGTCCGGCGCACGTCTGCTACGTGGTGCAGCCGGAGCCGAAGGGTTTGTGCGACGCCCTCTTCCGGGCCGCGCCGCTGATCGGCCCGGACGACCAGGTGCTGATCGGCCTGCCGGACACCGTCTGGTTCCCCGAGGACGGCCTGCGCCGGCTCCCCGAGGACGCGCTCTCCTTCCTCCTCTTCCCTGTCGATCACCCGGAATTCTTCGACGCCGTGGTGACGGGCGAGGGCGGCCGGGTGCTGGAGATCCAGGTCAAGCAACCCGGCGCCGCCAGCTCCTGGGTCTGGGGAGCCTTCCGCATGCCCGGCCGGATCTTCCACGACCTGCACGCCCGCTGGAGCGAGCGCGGCGGGCAGGACGTGTACGTTGGGACCTTGGTGAACGAATGGCTGGCGCGGGGGGGCGAGGCCCGTGGGGTCCGCGCCGGGGAGTCCTACGTGGACGTGGGGACGCTCCACGGCTACCGCGAGGCGATTCAGCTCCTGGAGCGACGCGAGGTGATGGTGTGATCGAGGCCGTGAAGCTGTGGAACGAGCCGAACAACAAGTCCCACTGGGACTTCGAGGTCGACTCCGAGTGGAAGATGTTCGCCCGCATGGCCATTCTCGCGGGGGAGGCCGTGCGGGGGGAGAACGGCGCGCTCACCCGCGTCCTGGGCGGGATCTCGCCGATCGACGCCAAGTTCGTCCTCAACATGAAAGAGCAGGGGGTGCTCGACCACGTCGACGCCATCGCCGTACACGGCTTCCCCCTCGACTGGAACCACTGGCAGATCCACGAGTGGCCGGCCCGGCTGGCCGAGATCCAGGCCCTGACCGACCTCCCCGTCTGGGTGACCGAGGTGGGGATCTCGACCTTCGGCGCCGAGGAGGTGCAGGAGT
>QHVW01000412.1:442-4092 GCA_003223675.1 Acidobacteriota bacterium | reverse complement strand
GGAGGCCCTCCGTCAGGCAAGTGCGTCAGCTTTAGCATTAGAAGAGGCACGACGCTCCGCGAGCGCTTACTACGAAGGTGGTCTGCGGCAAGTGGCAGAGTTGGCACCGGTGCTCGACCGCTTCTTCGACGATGTGCTAGTAATGGCCGAAGACCCAGAGGTCCGCCGTAATCGCATTGCTCTCCTCCAAGCCATTGGTCAGACAGTTTCCCGCACCGCCAAACTCACCGAGGTAGTGGTGGACAAAGCGGAGGCGCGGGCGAAGGCGGGGTAGGAGACAACAGACCGCCATGCGAAGACAGACCCTGGTCGGTATCGCGATCCTGACGAGCCTTGTGACGGCCTCGACCGCCGGTGGACAGACGGGGCCGGGCGCGCCTTCAGAGACCGCTCCCGTCCTGGAGCAGTGCCAGGCCGGCTTCTCCCGGGAGGGGAGCTTCCTCAAGGGAACGACCTATCGCACCCACGCCGAGATCGCCGGAGCACGTCCCGAGCCCGTGCTCGACCAGACGGCTGAGAGCTTGAAGGCCAACGGCTTGCGGGTCATTGGCACGGACCGGGCTCACGGCCTGATCACCGCCGTCGAGCCGGCCGAGGACGAGGGCGGCCGGGACACTCCACTGAGCGTGGCCGTGAAGCCGCTGGAGGGCGGCAGGGTGAGGGTCGAGCTGACCCTTTCCCTGGGCGCCGGGAGAAAGGTACCCGACGAGTGGGTCCGCGAGAAGCTGTGCAAGATCGTGAGCGGTATCGCGCCGGCAGGGAGAGAGGCGGTCCCCACGCCTCCTCCCGCGCCGCGCAAGGTGGACGCGGCGCCCCCCGCCGCCGGGCCGGCCGCCGCGCCGCTCAAGGTCGAGGAGCCGGACCGGCTCGCGACGACCTTCGTCACGGCAGACGCCGCGCCGCCGCCCCCGCCCCCCGCCCCGATCACGAAGGAGGCTGCCGCGCCGAAGACGGAGGAGACGTCGGCCGGCGGGCAGTGCCGGTCGAGCTTCGTCAAAGAGGGGAGCTTCCTCAAGGGGACGACGTACCGTGGCGCCGCCGATTTTCGCGGCCTGAGCCGGGAGGCCGCGCTGGACCGGACGGCGAAGAGCCTCGCGGCCGACGGCTGGCAGGTCACCGCCACGGACGAGAAGGCCGGCACGATCACCGCGGTCCAGCAGCCTCAGGACGGCGGACGGCTCTTCACGCTGGACGCCACCCTGAAGCCGCGGGACCCGGACACGGTCCGGATCGAGATCCGCTTCTCCACGGGCGCCATGATGAAGGTGCCCGACGCCTCCGCCCGCGACCGCGTCTGCGGCGTGCTGAGCCGGATCGCGCCCGAATGAGCCGATCGGTGCCTGGGGATTCCAGGAAAACCAGGAGCCTGTTCCACGTACCGTAGCCGCGCTATCCTTGAGAGATGAGGGGAGACACCCACTCTTCTTGGGAAGACCTGCTGGCAGCCGAGCGGCACCTTCAAGCCTTAGTGGAGGGCTCGGTGCTGGTCGGTGGGACGGCTGCGGCTCTCCACGTAGGACACCGGGTCAGCCTGGACGGGGATCATGTCGTACCAGACCTCCGGGAACGATTCGATGAGGTCCTGGCGGATCTGGAAGCGGCCGCCGGTTGGCGGACCACGCGTGTCCGACGACCGGTCCTGATTCTCGGAAAGTTGAACGGTGTCCTGACCGGCATCCGCCAGCTCCGCCGTGTGCAACCCCTGGAGACCGAGGAGATCGCCGGGTTACGGGTGCCCACGCTCGCCGAGATGGCGCGGATCAAGGCCTGGCTGCTCGCTACCCGTTTCACCATCCGGGACTACCTCGATGCCACGGTGCTCTTCGAGCGCCTCGGGGAGGAGGGGACTCGCGAGGCGCTCCGGACGCTCGATACGATCTATCCTCAGCCGAGCGGCGCCTCGGTGCTGGCTGAGGTCGTCGACCGGTTGGGATCCGCCCGGCCCGTCGATATCGCGGAGATCGATCTGGCGAGCTATCGCGGGCTCCAGCCGCCCTGGAACGACTGGGGCTACGTGGCGTCGCGCGGGCGCTGGTGGGCGAAGGCCCTGGCGGATCTGCTGCTTCGCAAACAGGAGGAGGACTTATGAGCCACTTCGATCTCTCGCGCTCGCAGGCGCTTTGGAACCGTTCGCATCTCGCGCTGGAGAGCGACGAGGTCCTGACTCAGATCCTCGACCGCGGAGAGCTCGAAGCCTGGCGGGAGATCTACCGGCTCGCTTCCGGACCCGGTGAGGAGGCCGCCAAGCTGCGGCGGCGTATCCTGCGCATCTGCCAGACCGTCCCGCTCTCCTTTCCTCATCTCTTCATCGCGGCCATGGGGGCCCTTGGAGAGCGGGTCGAGCCTTATCCGAGCGTGCCGCCTCCCGCGGACGATCTCGCCTAGTGCGCGGTCAGCTTTGAAATGTCGGGTCGTTCTGTAGGAGCGGCCTTGGGGTCCGCAACGCCAGCACCACTCCGCCGAGGCACAGGGCGATAGCGACGTCCGGGACCAGCGGCACGAGGAAAAAGAACCTCCAGACCAGGGCGGCGTAGACGAGGTTGGCGCCGCAGAACAGGCCGGCGATCGGCCGCACCCGCGAGGGAGCGGTCCTGGCGAGCCCTGCGAGCTGCCAGAACAGCACCGCCTCGACGAGGCAGTTGAAGCTCGCGAAGAGGCCATAGCCGAAGTAGAAATCCCAATAGCTCCGGGGTGCGGGAGCCAAGCGGAAGTGGAAGTGTTGCGACTTCATGGCCGCCACCAGGGCGACCTCCTCCGGGCCGTGGCTCGGATGGGCGGAGACCACCAGGGACGTATGGGCAACGAATTGGAGCAGCGCCAGGATCGCGGCGATCCGCAGTAGCGTCGTGGGCTTCATGGCCGACCTCCTCTCTTCGGGACCGGCGGCAGGCCGATCCCGTACGAAGAGGATGCTACGCGGCGGCTCCTGACAGCGTGGTGTCAGGAGACGCGGCCGAGGCGCCGCGCAGCCAGCACACCGTGTCGCCCGCTCCGTCCAGGCCGTGCTAGCCTTAAGGCCAGGAGGCCGCTATGCGACACCGCTTGACCATCGATTACGGCGACGACGTCCTCTTCAGCAGCGGCCTGACGCGAGGAGCCTTCGACGAGGAGGCCCGCTTTCTCCTCGCCGCGAAGCTCTACGAAGTGGGCCGGCTGAGCTCGGGCCTCGCCGCAAAGCTCTGCGGGAAAGGCAGGGTGGACTTTCTCCTCTCGCTCCCGCGGGTCGGCGTTGCCGTGAGCAATCTCCAGCCCGAGGATCTCGACTCGGAAGTGGAGCTCATGCGGCGTGGCTGAGCCGATCGTCGTGAACACCGGGCCGCTGGTCTCCTTCGTCAGAATCGGCTGCCTGGATGTGATCGGCCGATTGCTGGGCCTCCTGGGCCGAGCGAAGGCTCAGGGCCTGATCCCGGAGTTGAAGCCTCTCATTGCGAGGGCGATAGACGCCGGGATCTGGTACAACCGCGAGCTCGTCAGGGCCTTTCTGGAAGCCGCCGGCGAGTGATCGTTCTGGCCATGACCTCTTATTATATGCGCTCAGATAAACGGAAATCCTTTTGCTTCCATCAGATAGACTTCCCGTGCCGCCTTCTGGATAGACCCGAGGGGTACCGGGAGGGGACACTGTCTTCTACGACCCTGCGGAGGCGTTG
>QHVW01000412.1:0-435 GCA_003223675.1 Acidobacteriota bacterium | reverse complement strand
AGGGTAACGGAGAGATCAATCCCCGGGGAACGGCTTCGACCACCATAGGCATTCTGGGGGAAAACGGCGAAGGGTTAATCTTGAGGTTATGTGTCCGAGATCATAGAGTGACGTGATGTCAATCCGTATCAAAGACGACAAGGAATTCGATCTCCTTCTCGAGTCGCTCGCGTCGGACGTGGTGTCGGCGCACATTCATTACCGTCTATTTAGGGATTTGGATACTGCAAGACCGAATTTTTCCAGGGAAATGAATGAGTCTTGGACTTTTTGGTGGCTTACCATTATTGCCCACCGTGACTGCACGCTCCTTCATCTCGGCCGCATCTACGACCAGTACAAGGGCTCTCTAAGCATGTTGAACTGGCTGCGGACCATTCAAAAGAACTTGCACTTCTTTGATGAGCCAAACTTCAGGCAGCGGCTTCAGGGTAA